>NZ_JAHRFA010000044.1:0-58868 GCF_020883045.1 Microcoleus sp. CAWBG58
TCGTCAGGTAAATATTTTGCTTCCTTGCTATTTGATGATGGTAAACCAGAAGCTGAATCTTCAAGTGAGGGCAAAGCGGTAGGGATTGATTTAGGATTGACTCACTTTGCCATCACCTCCGACGGCTCCAAGTTTGACAACCCACGGAGCTTAAAGGCGCGCTCGAAAAACTTGAAGCGCAAACAACAAAAGCTATCACGTAAAGTCAAAGGCTCAAATACTAGAAAGAAGGCGAAACGCATTGTGGCGAGAGTCCACGAGCGGATTGCTAATACCCGAAAAGACTTCCTGCACAAGCTCTCCCGTAAACTGGTGAACAAAAACCAAGTCATCGTGACGGAAAACTTAGCGGTGAAAAACATGGTGAAAAATCACAACCTAGCTAAAGCAATCAGTGATGCTAGTTGGGCAGAATTCACCAGAATGTTGAAATATAAAGCAGGGTTTGATGGAAAGGTCTATATTGAAGTAGACCGTTTTTTCCCATCTTCTAAGACCTGCTGGGTCTGTCTCAATCGAGTTGGGAGCTTGCCTTTAGATATTCGCTCATGGCAGTGTGAAAGCTGCGGAACAAAGCATGACCGAGATGTGAATGCGGCGCTCAATATCCGAAATGAAGGACTCCGCATTTTAGCGTTGGGAACCAGCGCTACTGCCAGTGGAGGGAAGGTAAGTCCCAAGGGTGGAAGGCGTAAGTCATCCGTCTCTAAGGTTCTCCCCGTCGAAGCTGGAAGCCCTACCCTCAACGACCCCAGAGCGCAGCTCGAAGGAAGTAGGGTGGGGTAGTTCACCATCCTACAAGTAAGGAGGTATAGATTAGTGTCTGTCGAAATTATTCAAAAGCCTTCTACAGTCCGCAAGCTTGCGCCGCGCTACCGCGTGCTGCTGCACAATGACGATTTCAATCCAATGGAATACGTGGTGCAGACTTTGATGGCGACTGTACCCAGTCTGACTCAGCCACAGGCTGTGAATGTGATGATGGAAGCCCACACCAATGGGCTGGGACTGGTGATTGTTTGCGCTCTCGAACACGCTGAGTTTTATGCTGAAACGCTCAACAATCACGGATTGAGCAGCAGCATCGAACCTGATGATTAGAAAACTAGAGGCACCTGAAAGTCTTGACCCACCGAGTTTTTAACTCATCTTGAATAGCCTCGTACCAAAAAGCCAAGGGACTAACCTTGGCTTTTTGGCATATTTAATGCGGTCGATCGCGAGACTGGAAGAGTAAAGGTTGGGAGCAACCGGGCCGGAAATTATTCGGACGGTGGTTCAAAGCTAGGTGGCCTCGATCCCCAATTTCAGATCTCCCATCTCAAATCTCGATCGTCGGAAATTAATTAGGAAATTAATAACGTCCGCCGCCGCCGCCGCCACCGCCGCGACCAAATTTGCCTGGGCCGCCGCCGCCCCGGTTGCCGCCGCCCCGGCCGCCTTCATCTTCACGGGGCTTAGCTTTGTTAACTTTGAGATCGCGACCCATCCACTCTGCTCCGTCGAGAGCAGCAATCGCTGCATCTTCTTCGGCATCTGTTGACATTTCTACAAAACCAAAGCCGCGCGGGCGACTGGTTTCTCTGTCGGTAGGTAGATGTACTCGCTTAACGGTTCCGTATTCGGCGAAGACGGTGGTGATGTCTTCTTGGGTAACTTGGTAGGATAAGTTACCGACGTATATCGACATGAGGAATAACTCCAAAAATTAGACAGTGCAAAGATTTCAGTTTCGGAGAGTCCCCTGCCGATACAGAAGGGCAAGTTTTTAAACAATTCTGTAGCAATGAACAAAGCCTGCAACCGAATCTGATACACTTGGGATTTTAGCACAGAATGCCGTCTTTTGAGTAGCTTTCGGCACTTAATTAAGTCGTTTTAACACTCCTCGACTATCAGGTACGAGGATTCTTGGGCCCAATCGTGCCTCTACCAACAATGTCAGTTTTGGTCTTACAGTTTCATGTAAGCGTCCAACTACACCTTTTACAGCAAGCACTCTTACGGACTACTCCCCAAGCGTAAATTCGCGTGTGTCCCACGCTAGTTGATTTTTATTTGCTCTTACCGTGTGGATTTGGTTTTTACCATTGACGGTTAAAGATTTTGAGATCCCGGAGTAGGACGTTCAACCTGTTTCCTCACGTTCTCACGGTCAGCAACCTGCGAATACTATAGCAGAAAGCCGTCGAGCGAAGGACGGGGTTTTAAACCCAAATTTCTGATAATTCCATGTCAAACTTTTATGGTATTCAGAAACCGGATTTTGAGCTGTGATGTTTTGCCAAACTCGAACCCGAGAAAGTTGTGGGACTGGCCGGCTACCGCAGGAAAGATACGTCTAGATTCCCAAAATTGGTACTCAAAGCGAGATTCAGGTTTTCCAAGGCTTTGACTAACCACACCACGCCTTCTCGGGTAGAAAATTCGTAGTGACCGAACAAAATTGCCAACCGCTTTTCTAGATAGGGCTTGACTTTGCCACAAATTAGCACGATCTTCAGCAGCAAACCAGTGGTTTGGGTGGGCCCGAGGTTGGAGATCAGGTCGATGAAGACAAAGTGATTGGGCCGCGCAGGACTCTCTACTACTAAAAAGTTCAATAACTGGCTGCAAGTTCTGATCGTTAAAAATTCGTTGAACTTCTGAGCATCGTTGTGAGGAAAGGTATTTTGTAGTTGCTTGTACAGTTTTTCGTTAAATTGACGTTTGCCATAGCCATCGTCGGTAACGGAAGAAATTAGGTATTCGTATAAGTCGTCTTTAAAGGATTTGTAGGACACACTTGTGCTGGTGTTCGCCATGAAGCGGTGGGCTAGCTGTCGGTAGGTATCGGCTCCTTCTACTTTTCCGACAAATTGCTTGAGGGCAAAGAACAGTTCTGGGTCGCTCAACAGCGTCGGGTTTTTGATAGTCTGTATATTTCTGCCGAAGGAGATTGAGGTATGCCGGCGCGCTACCTCGGCTTTTCTCACTTGATGAGCAACGTATTGTGAGAGGTCGATTTCAAATTGCTGCTGGTTTTGAGCTTGGATTTTTTGAATAATTTTTTGCTGTTCGTAGGTGCTGTCGTCGCTCAGGAGGCAGTGTTTGTAGAGGTAAGGATATCGGGGAATTAAGGTTCCGAGGGCTAGGGTGGTGGGAGTTTTGCCGTTGCTGTCTTCATTGCTGTGGGTGATGACTTTGGCTAAGCGTTTGAGGGTGAGGTATTGTTCGCTTTCGGTAAATTGATTGACTAATTGGGGGATGGAGTGAGTAGGGCGCGATCGACTATATCGAGATAATATCTTGGGGGCTTCTTCAAACAGAGCGATCAATTCCGGGATAGCTGCTTGCTTGCCGGGGTATGTTTGCCAGCGGTTGATCAGGATGTGGCAGCAACGGTTGAGGATGTATTTGAATTCTTGTTCGGCGTAGGGTGAGGCTGCTATTTTTTCGAGTGCTTCAGCGATGGCGCGATCGCGATATCCGTTACCGTAGATAAACAAAGTGCGAAAACGGTCGATTAGTTCGATCGGCTGCTCTACTTTTACCAACTCCAGCCAGTGGTTGTAAAGTAGCTGTTCTTCTTCCTGGCTCTGTCTGTTATAGTCGTTCACTGTGGATTAACCCTCCAAGGATTGGGCAGGAGCTTCAAGCGCCATTGGCAAATATAAATTGGCAGATGAAGCACCTAAATTGAGTCAACCGAGCTTCTCGCCTTCGGAGACTTGCGGGTAGAAGCGGTCAGTAGATGAAGCCGATCGATCTTTTTTACTTAGTTAAACGATTTCTCAACACCAGCATGACATGAATTGTTGGCAATTAGCAAGGCCTAAAATCACCACAAACTTTGTAAATTATTCGTAAAGATTGTCGGTGTGTTCCAGATAATTTATTACCCGAAAGAATTGGTTGAAATCCGGAAACCCGATCGGGAGAAATTAAAATCAGACTATTCATTACTCTAATCCTCGATCTTGATGGTAGAGTTCGCTTTTCACGACCAACTGTCAACTGTCAAGGGGTCAACTGTCAACTGTTGAAGAGTGTCAAGGTAAATCCTATGCGACAGCCCCCTTTTATACGATTGACGATTTGCGATTGGCGATTTGCGATGGGAATGACTGAGAACTCCCAGAGTTGAGATTGCGGGCAAAGCAGTTGCATTCTTTTTTGAACTGTTGTCAGTTAAATGTGAGGTGGAGCGAGGTAGGATTAGCTGTGAAAATAATGATTTGAAATGTGAGTGCTGCTAATATGGTCTGTCGCGTAAGTATCGCCCAACTTGCTGAAATTTTAACTGTACCTTTGCCTGCTGTGTCTGAGGACGTTCTGACAGTTGTAGGGACAGGTATTGCTACAGATACGCGCACCATTGAGGGCGGCGAAGTATTTTTAGCGCTGCGGGGAGAAAATTTTGACGGGCATCAGTTTGTGACAAAAGCCCGGGATTTGGGAGCGATTGCTGCGGTAGTCGATCGCACTTACCAAGATGAAGTTCCCGATTTTCCGCTGTTGCGCGTTGACGATACTTTAAAAGCTTATCAGGCGATCGCCCGTTGGTGGCGCGACCAATTCAGTATACCGATAATTGGTGTTACTGGTTCAGTAGGTAAAACTACTGCCAAAGAATTAATTGCAGCGGTTTTGTCAACGCAGGGAAATGTTCTTAAAACTCAATATAACTACAACAATGAAATTGGAGTTCCGAAAACTCTGTTGGAGCTTTCGCCCTCACACAATTATGCTGTAATTGAAATGGGAATGCGCGGGCTAGGAGAAATTGCGCTGCTATCACAAATTGCGCGTCCTACTGTAGCGGTAATTACCAATGTAGGAACGGCACATATCGGACGATTGGGTTCGGAAGATGCGATCGCCCAAGCTAAGTGCGAACTGCTAGCCGAAATGCCTGCTGAAAGTATTGCTATTCTCAATCATGATTCTGACAGATTAATGGCAACTGCGCCGCAAGTTTGGCAGGGAAAAACTTTAAGTTACGGATTAGAAGGCGGCGATTTGTGCGGGGAATTGCTGAATAATGATACAATGCTTGTAGAAGGTGTGGAATTGCCGCTGCCCTTGGCTGGAAGGCACAATGCTGTAAATTATTTGGCGGCTTTGGCGGTAGCAAAAGTTTTAGGGATTAAGTGGGAAGTTTTACAGCAAGGTTTGTCCGTGCAGTTACCGGATGGACGGGCGCGCCGCTACGATTTGCCTTCTGATGTTGTGATTCTCGATGAGACTTACAATGCTGGTTTGGAGTCGATGTTGGCGGCGCTGAGATTGTTAGCGGATACTCCGGGAAAGCGCCGGATTGCGGTGTTGGGCACGATGAAGGAATTGGGCGAAAGGGCGATCGAATTTCACCGACAAGTGGGAAAGGCGGCGCGGGATTTAAACCTCGATGCTTTGTTTGTGTTTGCGGATTTTGAGGAAGCGGCGGCGATGGCGGCGGGTGCGGCGGGCGTGCCTTTTGTGGAGATAGGAGACATTACGGCGCCCGATGGGCGAGAAGTTTTAGCAAAGCGGTTGTTGGGATTTGTTGAAAAGGGCGATCGTATTTTATTTAAAGCTTCTCATTCCGTGGAATTAAATCGAGTTGTCCAGAAGTTTCGCGCCGATTTTGCAGGCGAATAACTTGCAATTTTGTTCGTAGTGAGGACTTCAGTCCTCTCTCATCGGATGCGGACTGAAGTCCTCACTACGAACCTATTTTTTAGATGATATGATGTACTTTAAAAGTGCCTGCGAACTCTTCACCAAAGTAGCCCCATGATTGCTAAAACTCTCAGTCCGCCCGAACAAATAGTCGAGTTATCAAATATCAGTTGGCAAACTTACGAGACGTTGCTTTCCGAAATTGGCGATCGGCCAATTAGACTGACATACAATCGTGGCAATTTAAAAATTATGGTGCCTTCAGCAGAACATGAAGTTTACAAAAGAGTAATGGGTCGATTTGTTGAAACATTAGCAGAAGAATTAGATGTGAGAATTGAACCTCTGGGTTCTACGACATTCAAACGTCCCGAACTTATTGGTGCCGAACCAGATGATTGTTTTTACATCCAGAATGCTAGTGCAATTAAAGGCAAAAAACGACTCGATATGAGTCAAGATCCACCACCAGATTTAGTGCTGGAAATTGATATTACCAGCAGATCCGACAGTACCTTGCAGGTTTATGCCGATCTGGGAGTGCCGGAAGTGTGGATTTACAATGGTTCGCGGCTCAGAATTAACAGATTGGAAGAGCGAGGGTATGTGGAATGCGATCGCAGTTTGGCATTTCCGAGTGTAGCTGTTTTAGAAATTGTCAGTTTTCTGGAACAATCGGAAACAATGGATTATTTGGAATTAGTTAAAGCATTTCGGAATTGGGTAAAAAGCCAAATTAGTTAAAATCAATAGTCCTGGTTATTTTAATCCTGGATGCAGAGGCGATCGCGATCGCGTGTTCTTTCGTCTGTCCGTAAAAATTCATGGTATCGTGGGGGCGATCGCTCAGAGATGATGATATCTGACACAGATACTGCCCGTTTGATTGAGCGCCAACGTCGATCGCAATTGTTCCAGTAGTGCGATCGGGATTTATTTGAGTCATGTCAACCTCGCTATTTCATGAAATAAAGTTGCTAAATTGTATCCGGGTCAATATTTAATTCTCGCAGTTTTCCGGCCAGGCGATCGGTACGTTGCATCTCTATCAAAATTGAGAAGGAGGAGAACATTAGGGATACGGTTTAAGATATGCAAGGGCGAAATTAAGGTAAATTTCAGGCGATCGTCCGAGTCATCCATCCGCGTCAGTCAGCGTTCATCTGCGGTTGCTAAAAACAGCGTCAAACGCAGCCATCCCCAGCGTGAATCGCCCGTTCACTCTCCTGACTGAATTTGAGTCCTCACCCACTCCCGGAATAACCGCAGTAAAGCATTTTCCTTGGTAGTCCTCCTCAATTCCAAAAAGCGCAGCATCTCAACTTGCGACAAAAAAGGAAAAGTCGGAGAAACATCTCTTTCTACATATTCCTGTGCTTCCAGTTGATAAATTATTAAACGATTTCCGTCGTAGCGCCAAACTTCCGGCACCCCTAAACTTGCGTATAAAGAAAGGCGATCGATCGAACTGCTAGTAATGTCAATTTCCACAACTAAATCTGGGGGCGGATCTTGATTGAGATCGATTTGTTCTTTGTCCCAAACCACATTCTCATTTTGGATATAGTAGCACTGATCCGGTTCCAAACCGCGAGCCAAATCCTCGCGCCGACAAGTTAGAGAACCCAAACTGCAAATTTCGATATTTAATTCTTCTGTGACACTTTCCACAAAACGACCTAAAATTTTCTTACTACCTTCATGGGGTGCTAAAGGAGTCATAATTTCTAATGTTCCTCGATCGTAAGTCAGGCGAATTCCTCCCTGTTCCCCTAACTCATTCAGCAGGGATTCATAAGTTTTCCAGCTAATATTTTTTAGCAGAATACCGCTAGTTTGATTCGGGATCAGGGTGGCTGTCATGGCTACCTACCTGGGTTGTAGATTATTCATTGTATCTTAGCAAATATGATGCTTGACTTATTTCATAAATCTGCGATCGCCCTTACGATAGGGCAGATTCATATCAAATCCGCTCTCGATAAGTAAGGTTCGTAGTGCGGACTTCAGTCCGCAGCAGAAAGCGGACTGAAGTCCGCACTACAAACAGATTTTTTGAAGAGTCCTGGATGCACCAATATTAAAAAAACCGGGTTTTTTACCTAATCTCGTCGCTGTGGCGAAGGATGTTCGTGAAAAAACCCGGTTTCTGGATACTTGTTCGTAAAGTACGATCGCACTATTCGATCGCACTTACATTCAATACACTACTTAGCAGCTTGACGCTCTTTCGCATCCTTGATCACTTCCTCAGCGATATTGCTCGGACAAGGAGCATAGTGCGAGAAAGACATGGAAAACTGGCCGCGCCCAGAAGTCATGGTACGCAAATCGCCAATGTAGCCAAACATTTCGCTCAACGGCACATCTGCCTTGATCCGCGCGCCTGTTTGTCCGGTTTCCTGAGATTTCATCATCCCCCGGCGGCGGTTGAGGTCGCCGATGACATCGCCCATGTGATCGTCTGGGGTGAAGACATCGACATTCATGATCGGTTCCAGCAACTGAGGCCCAGCCTTGGGTACAGATTGGCGGTAGGCGGCTTTAGCTGCAATTTCAAAAGCCATTGCTGAAGAGTCAACTGGGTGGAAACCTCCATCCAGCAGGGTGAATTTCAAGTCCAAGCAGGGGAATCCAGCCAAGACGCCCACATCGATGCAGCTTTGGAAGCCTTTTTGCACGGCTGGCCAATACTCTCTGGGGACGCTACCGCCGGTTACTTTTGACTCGAACACGAAGCCACTTCCGACTTCACCAGGCTCGACGATATAGCCAATTTTCGCAAATTGACCCGAACCACCAGATTGTTTCTTGTGGGTGTAGTTGTCTTCGAGGCGCTTGGTGATTGACTCGCGGTAGGCTACTTGAGGTTCGCCAACTTCTACCTCGACGCCGTGGGTGCGTCGCAGAATGTCCACTTTGATGTCGAGGTGCAGTTCGCCCATGCCCTTGAGGATGGTTTCGCCACTTTCTTCGTCTGTCACCATGTGGAAAGATGGGTCTTCTTGTACCATCTTGGTCAGCGCGGCGCCCATTTTTTCTTCGCCTCCTTTCAGTTTCGGTTTGACCGAAATGGAGATGACTGGTTCTGGGAACACCATCGGCTCTAGGGTTGCGGGATTTTTGGGGTCGCAGATGGTATGTCCGGTGCGGACGTTTTTCATACCTACGATCGCAATAATATCGCCTGCTTGAGCTGAGTCAATTTCTTCGCGGGAGTTGGCGTGCATTTCTACCAAACGGCTGATGCGCTCGGTTTTACCTGTGGCGGTGTTGAGTACGGTGTCGCCTTTCGATATCCTACCGGAGTACAAGCGCGTGAAGGTTAAAGCTCCGAAGCGATCGTCCATAATCTTAAATGCTAGGGCGCGCAGGGGTCTTTCTGGATCGACGATCGCGAAATTACCTGTTTCCTCGCCTTCGAGATCCACCTCAGGCTGAGGCGTAACTTCCATCGGGTTCGGAAGGTAGTCAACGACTGCATCAAGTACCAACTGGACGCCCTTATTCTTAAACGACGAGCCACAGTAGGTGGGGAAAAATGCCATGTCGCGGGTGCCTTTGCGGATGCACCGTTTCAAATCTTCGATACTCGGCTCGTTGCCTTCGAGGTACTGTTCCATCAGGTTATCATCCTGCTCGACAGCCAGTTCAATCAACTGTTCGCGGTATTTCTCAACATCATCGACCATATCGGCCGGAACATCCTGAATTGTGTAGCCCATCGGATCGCCCGAATCATCCCAGATCCATGCTTTGCGGGTGAGTAAATCGACCATGCCACAAAATTTGTCTTCAATACCGATCGGCAAAACCATTACCATTGGTTTAGCTGCGAGGATTTTATCGACTTGCTGGACAACTCGGTAAAAATCTGCGCCCGTGCGATCGAGCTTATTGATATAGACGATACGAGCAACTTTAGAATCGTTAGCGTAGCGCCAGTTAGTTTCCGATTGCGGTTCAACTCCACCGGAACCGCAGAACACACCGATACCGCCATCGAGAACCTTCAGAGAGCGGTAAACCTCGATCGTAAAATCGACGTGTCCGGGAGTATCGATGATGTTGAGCTGATGCTCGTTCCAGAAGCAGGTAGTAGCAGCGGATTGAATCGTAATCCCGCGCTCTTGCTCCTGTTCCATGAAGTCAGTCGTCGCCGCGCCTTCGTGTACTTCACCGATTTTGTGGATTTTACCCGTCAGTTTCAGGATTCTTTCAGTTGTGGTGGTCTTGCCAGCATCTACGTGGGCGAAGATGCCGATATTTCGATAACGAGTGAGATCTTTCATAATTACTGTTGAGAATTAAATGCGACGAACCGTCGGCGACCACCTGCAAGCGTAACAAGCGAGGAATCAATGTTGCCTTAGCGGCCAGTACAGGCTAGATTTCCTTTCCCCTGTTTCTGGCTTAACTATCTTAATTTTGACACTTCCCCGTCATTCCTGCGAAGGATTTTTAGTTCGATCGGTACGGGAATCCTTACAATCCATAAAAATAACCCTGATCAAGGTAAAGATTATCTCACAAAATAGGTTGGGTTGGGAGCATCTGGGTTTTGCATTTGTAGTGCGAGCGTCCACGAAGAGCGTGCTTTATAAAGCACGCGAGCTATACGAGCTCGCACTGAAAGAAAAAATGCTTTTTGCAAAAATGAGATACTCCCGTTAGGTTGAGGCACTCATTGAACAAATAGAGCTAGTACCTAGGTAGCGAATAAATAGACAAAATGGTACACTTGTAGACAAATCTACGATGTACCATTAGAAGATGTGACAGAATTAAACAAAGAAATCGAGTGTTGAGGTCGAACAATGCTTTTGTCCATCAAAACAAAGTTAAAGCTGAATAGGGGTCAAGCAACGGTGATGAGTAAGCACGCAGGAATAGCTAGGTTTACTTATAATTGGGGATTGGCTGCTTGGAGTAATCTTTATAAAGATGGATTAAAGCCAAACAAATACCTGCTTAAGAAATTCTTCAACAATCATGTCAAACCTGAGTTTACATGGATTAAAGAGACGGGAATCTGCCAAAAGATAACTCAATATGCTTTTGACAATCTTGGAGATGCGTTCTCCTTATTTTTCGCAAAGAAAAGTGGATATCCCAGATTTAAAAAGAAAGGGTATCACGACTCTTTTACTATTGACGCTGGTGGCAAGCCGATTCCTGTGGGCGGTACATCCATCAAGCTGCCGACAATCGGCTGGGTAAAAACTCACGAAGGACTACCTCACACAACTTGTAAATCAATCACCATTTCACGCGCTGCCGACAGTTGGTTTATCGCTTTTGCTTACGAGCTCTCGTCACGAACCAACGGTCAAAAGTCATGACATTATAGGAGTTGATTTGGGAGTAAAAGAGTTTGCTACACTGTCAAATGGTGTAGTATTTCCGAACCCAAAGCACTATAAAGCGCATCTGGCAAAACTCAAGAGATTATCAAGAGGTCTTGCGAGAAAGGTCAAAGGTTCTGGAAATAGATACACAGCTAAAGTCCAGTTAGCGAAACATCATGCAAAGATAGCAAACCTCAGGAAAAACACTCTGCACCAAATCACTACTTACTTATGCAAAAACCACGCAACAATAGTAGTAGAAGATTTGAATGTCGGTGGGATGCTAAAAAATCACAAACTAGCACAGGTAATAGCTGATTGTGGATTCCATGAATTCAAACGTCAGCTAGAATACAAAGCCAAAAAGTTTGGTTGTGAGATAATCGTTGCTAATCGCTGGTTTCCATCAAGCAAAACCTGTTCAAGTTGTGGACACATCCAAGATATGCCACTAAAAGAAAGAACTTACAACTGTGGAAGTTGCGGTCATTCGATGGACAGGGATTTAAATGCAGCGATTAATTTATCACGGTTGGCTAAACCGTGAAAGCTTACCGAGGGATAGCCGCTCCCATGCTCCCGATGAAGTAAGAAGCAAATGTCTAGACTTGTCTAGTATTTGTATAGCAGCTTAGACATGAAGCCCAGAAACCAGTTTTTTTTCAAGAAAATACTTTGTTCTCAGAAGGAATAATGCTTGTAGAGCAAGCTTTATAGCAAATCGGCACCTGATATTTAATTAAGCTGCGTCCGAAACTATCTAAGTCAAAATCGACCCGCTCATCATCCGTTGATATCTCCGCTCCAACTCATCCCGCACCACAGGCCAGAGATTCAAACTTTCATCATTTTCAATTACCATTTGCGCGGCCTCTCTCGCCAACTCCAAAACTTCCTGATCCTCAACCAAACTCGCCAAAGCAAAATCCGGCAAACCAGACTGTCGAGTTCCCAAAACCTGACCTGGCCCGCGCAATCTCATATCCATTTCCGCAATAAAAAAGCCATCTTGAGATTGTTCTAAAACCTTCATTCTCTGCATAGCTTCCGCAGCCTTAGAACCGGGCATTAACAAACAATAAGAACGGCTGCTGCCCCGGCCGACTCGACCCCGCAACTGGTGCAACTGCGAGAGTCCAAAACGCTCGCAATTTTCAATCAGCATTACCGTAGCATTCGGTACGTCTACTCCCACTTCCACCACAGTAGTAGATACTAAAATATCAGTTTCCTTATCCCGAAACTTAGTAATTGCGTCATCTTTGTCAGCACTGCTCATCCTACCGTGGAGCAAGCCTACCTTAAACTCAGGAAATATACTTTTTTCGAGTTTCTCTTTTTCCTCAATTGCCGATCGCACATCCAGCTTTTCCGACTCCTCCACCAGAGGCAGAACCACATAAACTTGACGCCCGCTCGCCACCTCCCGGCGAATCATATCGTAAGCCTGGAGGCGTTCTTTTGCCGACAGGACGGTCGTTTGAATGGCCTGCCGGCCGGGGGGAAGTTCATCAATTTGACTCACGTCTAAATCGCCGTGCAGAGTCAGCGCCAGCGTCCGGGGAATCGGAGTTGCTGTCATCGTCAAAACGTGGGGAGATTCGCCTTTTTGCTGCAATTTAGCGCGCTGCTGCACGCCGAATCTGTGCTGTTCGTCAATTACAGCCAAACCCAATTTATGGAAATTCACCGTATCTTGAATCAGCGCGTGAGTTCCCACTAAAACTGGCAATTCTCCGGTTTCTAACTGGCTGTGAATTTCCCGGCGTTTGGCTACTTTTGTCGAACCAGTTAACAGTTCGACAGACAAGTGCATCAAATTAAACCAACCTACCAATTTGCGGTAATGTTGTTCTGCTAAAACTTCTGTGGGCGCCATTAATGCTGCTTGATAGCCGGATTGAATTGCTGCTAGCATTGCGACTACGGCGACGACTGTTTTGCCAGCACCGACATCTCCTTGCACTAACCTGTTCATCGGTTGCGGCGAAGCTAAATCGTTGAGGATGTCGTTAATTACTCTTTTCTGAGCATTCGTCATCGCAAAAGGCAAGATTTCATAGAAATGTTCGATCAATTTTCCGCTAGGAAGGATGACTGCGCTGGCTTGAGCTTTTCTTTGAGTTTGGCGGCGCTTTAAGAGTCCTAATTGCAAGTAGAAAAATTCGTCGAAAACTAAGCGGCGGCGGGCGGCGGACAAGCAATCGCGATCGAGCGGAAAGTGAATATTTGCCACCGCATCGGCTAAACCCATTAAGCCGTAACGTTCGCGCAAATCCTCCGGTAGCGATTCTGGCAACAGTTTCGCCGCCGGAATTGCTGCTAGGATCGATCGCCTCACCGAACCTGCATCGACCCCTTCCGTCAGCGGATAAACAGGAATCAGGCGGCCGACTTTCATAGATTCGATCGCACCGCCGGAGTCATCTAATACTTCCAACTCAGGATTTTCTAAAGTAATGCCGTATTTACCCTGCTTCACCAACCCCGAAGCAGCCAGCACCGCACCAGTACAATACTCGCGCTTTTTGAATTCTTGCCACCCGCGATTGCTATAGCGAGGCCCGGCAAAAAAGCGACTGATTTTAATTTCTCCGGTACTGTCTTTTAAAATTACTTCTAATATCGTTAATTTCTTATTTTTCGGGCTAGAAAAGCAATTGCAGCGCTTGACTTCAGCGATTAAAGTGACTGTTTCCCCCGCTACTAACTCGCGAATTCGTACTTGCTTTGCATAGTCGATGTGGTTGCGGGGATAATAATAAAGCAAGTCGTATACGGTGTCTAAACCGAGTTTTAGCAAGCGGTTGCCGTTGGCTGGGCCGATGCCTGTCACGCGCGTTAACGGTTGATCTAAAGTCAAGCTAGGCGGTGGAGGTGTTGTATTCAGAGGTGCGGTTCGGGGAACGTTCACCGCTGGCGTGCTTGAATCGGCAGCGTTTTCTAGTCGAACTTGTGTCGTTTGTTCTTCCCAAACTTGCTCCATTTGTCTGAGGAAACTGACTGTAATGGCGATCGAATGCTGGCGCCCTTCGAGATCTTTCTGAGGGTAGATGTCAAATTCCACAGCAAGTTCTCTGGCGCGATCGCGCGAAGAACCAGTGACAGCGCCAGCCAACTGTCTCAAACTCAGGCCGAGAAACTCGCTGAAGCGGTATTGACTGCCTTGGATGTCGTTAAATCCGCGATCGGCTTCTACGGAAAGAGCTTTTTGCAATCGCTGCCATTCTGGTTGGTGATTAGTCATCAGTCATTAGTTATTAGTCATTAGTCAGTAGTCAGTTGTCAGTTGTCAGTTGTTAGCAGTCATTAGTCATTAATCATTAGTCAGTCAAGGCTGTTTCATTCTCTTGTAGGGGCGGTGCCCCCGTGCCCGCCCCCATCTCAGAAATAACCGATTTTTCGTCGGTGGGGCGGGGTAGGCACTCTTGGCACTACTCATACAAAATCTTCGTTTTTTGGAGAATGAAACAGCCCTGATTAGTCAGTGGTCATCACTCATTAGTTATTAATCATAGCTCAAAAAATCCAGACAACTGACAACTGTCAACTGTCAACGGAGAGGGCGGGCACGGGGGCACCGCCCCTACAAACTGTTAACTGTTAACTGTTAACTAACAACTGTCAACTGTCAACTGTCAACTGTCAACTATTAACTGACTAATCTTCAAACCAACTCGATCGCCAAGCCGACTCAGCCTCCACCACCGCCATTTCCCGCTGCTTTTTCTGGTAATCGCGGCCGAGGGAGTTCAACTTTGCAGAGAGGTTGCGAATTTGCTGGCGCCAAGCCGAAGTTCCCGGATCGGCAAACTCTATTTCCGACAACCGCAGCTTAATTGCTGTAATGTGCAAAGCATTACTACCGGGTCTTTTTCCCAAGTTTGGCGGTGCTGGTGAACTATCTGTTTCAACGATCAAGCTTAATAGGTTAGGCGGGCCCGCCACGCTGTCGGCGGACAATTCAGCAGCAGAAGCAGCTTCTAGAACCTGTTCTGGCAATTGACTGGGCAAGATTTCCGACTGTTGCAGCAAGCGGTTGGTGTCGCGAGACAGCAGCTTGAGAGTCTGGGCGATCGACTTTTCAATACTATTTTGCCAGCGCGCCAAACTTTGCGGGGAATTGGGAATTGGTAATTGATTGTTTGTTGCTGGAAATTGATAGTTAATAGCGGAAAATTCGTTGCTTCTCTCTATTTCTTCCTCGACGAATTCGTTGTCCTCGATTTCTTCCTCGCCAAACTCGTCTTCATCTATTTCTTCATCTATTTCTTCATCTATTTCTTCCTCTTCCTCTTCCTCTTCCTCTTCCTCTGCTTCTGATTCAGTCGTGAGCGATCGCAATTTTTCTTGAGACGCCGCAGCCAAACGCCTTACAGACTGCTGCATTTTTTGCCGCCCGTCGAAGGACAACTTGAGAAACGACTCCGGAACCGCTTGAGTGCAAAGGTGATAGCAAGCCAAAATCAACTGCTGTCGCACCGCTTGTCCCAAGGCAGTTAAATAACCATCGTAGGTACTGCGAAACTCTAGATTCAAGGCTGCTAAAGCCTCTTCGAGTCCTGCCAAATCTTGCTCTATGCGCTCTCTGGATCCCACCATATATCCCCTATAAAATTCAAATAGGACGATCGGCAAAACAACCCGGTTTCTGCCACAAATTGTCTGATTGTCGAGTTAACTCTGGTTAGAAATCGGCTATTGGTTTCAACAATCGCCTCAAACCTTTTTATCTTTTTTATCTTTCGGTTTCTACCTAAGTCTCGATTCCCCTCGCATCTCCCGGATAGTCGTAAAATATCGACTCTTGGGTACGTAGTTGCGCTTCAGCGCTCCGGCGCTAATTTACGGTACAAACGACTCAATGTGAAAACTCGATTCCCCTCACATCCCCCGGATAGTCATAAAATATCGACTCTTGGGTACGTAGTTGCGCTTCAGCGCTCCGGCGCTAATTTACGGTACAAACGACTCAATGTGAAAACTCGATTCCCCTCACATCCCCCGGATAGTCATAAAATATCGACTCTTGGGTACGTAGTTGCGCTTCAGCGCTCCGGCGCTAATTTACGGTACAAACGACTCAATGTGAAAAAATGAAACAACTAAGTTAATCTTCTGAATTTTCAAGTTACCCATTTTCAAACCCCGATGAGCAACGCCCTCTTTCGGAATATTATAAAGAGCGCTAAAGCGCAACTACGTACCAAGAGCGCCCAAGCGCAACTACGTACCAAGAGCGCCCAAGCGCAACTACGTACCAAGAGCGCCCAAGCGCAACTACGTACCTATTTCTGTAGTCGTGTAAAAACTAAAAATTAAAAATGCAAAAAAATAGCTTTTCACATTTTTAATTTTTATTTTTCAATCTAAATTTTCGATTATTGAGCAGCACCCATTTGGGCAGCCACTTCATCGGCAAAGTTAGCTTCTACTTTCTCGATGCCTTCGCCCAACACAAAACGCACGAAGCGGCGGACTTGGACATTTTCGCCAATTTGGGCGATCGTTTGTTTGACCAACTCTTCCACCGAGATATTTTGATCTCTAATAAAAGGCTGATCCATCAAACATAACTCTTTCATCCGCTTGTCAATCCGCCCTTGAACAATCTTTTCTTTGATATTGTCCGGCTTGTTGCCCAAGTCATCTTTTCCCATTTCAATTGCCTTTTCTCGATCGACAATTTCAGCGGGGATATCTTCAACTTTCACGTATTCCACATTCGGGCAAGCTGCAATTTGCATTGCAATATTGCGTACTAAACTTTGGAATTCTTCGCGCCGTGCCACAAAATCTGTTTCGCAGTTAACTTCCACCAGCACTCCCACGCGGCCGCCCGTGTGAATGTAGCTGCCTACAAGTCCTTCTGAGGCAACCCGTCCTGCTTTTTTGTCAGCCCCAGCCAGACCTTTTTTCCGCAGCCACTCAATTGATGTTTCGATATTGCCATCGTTTGCGGTGAGGGCTTTTTTGCAGTCCATCATCCCCGCGCCGGTTTTGTCGCGCAGTTCTTTAACAAGTTTTGCAGATATGTCCGCCATCTTCTTTAAGTTCCCAATCAAAATTAGTTATTAGTCGTTAGTCATTAGTCATTAGTCATTAGTCATTAGTCGTTAGTCATTAGTCATTAGTCATAATGTTAATGATTAGACAAGAGTTAAGAAATAGCAAGTCAGCCTTCGGGCGGATTTGGTAGGTGTACAACCCTAATTAATTTTGGTGTTCACACTGCGGAATGCTTTTGTCAGAAATCTACTAATGACCGAGACTAATGCCATTTACAATTAAAAATTAAAAATGTCCAACTAAAAATTATGATTTTTAATTTTTAATTTTCAATCTTTAATTTTTAATTGCTTGATGTCAGATGCCGATCGCAATATTAGCTTTCGGTTTCTTCGCCGTCAGCGTCGGCGTCGTCGGGATCTACATAATTGGGGTCATCCAATTCTTCGATTTCGCCATCATATTCGCCGCCTTCGTAACCACCTTCGTAGTCGTAGTCTTCGTCAGCGTCGCCGCCTTGTTGACCGTGACGACCTTCGTAGATGGCATCAGCCAACTTGCCGACAATCAATTTGATCGATCGAATAGCATCGTCGTTTGCTGGAATCGCAATGTCAACCAAATCCGGGTCGCAGTTGGTATCCAACAGAGAGACGATGGGAATTCCCAGCTTTTGGCATTCCAACACAGCATTATACTCGCGGCGTTGGTCTACCAACACAACTCCGTCGGGAATCTTACGCATAGTTTTGATTCCGCCCAGATACTTCTGGAGTTTGGCCATTTCTCGGCGCAACACAGAAGCTTCTTTTTTCGGCAACAAATCTAGGGCGCCGATTTCCTCGCGGCGTTCCAAATCCTTGAGGCGCTCGACGCGGGACTTAATCGTTGTCCAGTTGGTGAGCATTCCTCCCAGCCAGCGCTGGTTGACGTAGTAAGCACCGCAGCGTTGAGCTTCTTGGGCTACAATCCCGGCTGCTTGGCGCTTTGTACCGACGAACAAAAACTTTTTACCTTTTTCCGAGGCCACTCTCATGTACTCGTAGGCGTCTTCCATAAGCTGAGCGGTTTGCACGAGGTCGATGATGTGAACCCCGTTGCGCTCTGTGAAAATGTAGGGAGACATTTTCGGGTTCCACCGGCGGGTTTGGTGTCCGAAGTGAACCCCTGACTCTAACATTTGAGCCAAACTAACTACTGGCATTGTATTTTTAACTCCTGTATTCGGGTTAATCCTCCACCCGGTCGTATTTCTGAGGGTTTGCGCCCTCGAAACACCCGAAAACCCGGATGTGCGAATTTAAACAACTTTTCTAGTCTATCACGAGAAGCACCACTTTTTCTGACTGTTTTAGATCCGTAGGGTTGGGTTATCCGCAGGCTCGATCGCACCGATTCGGTTGGGGGTGAGGACGTGGAGGATAGAGGTCGATCGATCGCGGTGCTTAAAAAACTCTAAAAAATCCAAAATCCAGGTGGGAGGTTGCAAAAGCCTTTGTTAGCTTGTGAGAGAATGGCGTAGAAGCTGCGTGTTTTGTGCCTTCTTTCGTTCGATCGAGCTTTTATTCATTTTGTTCGATCGGCAATTCTGCCGGCTTGAGCAGAAAAAATTAGTTTAAAGCTGCAACACTTCTAGGGATAAATTAAAAAAAGACTATTCATTACTCCAATCCTCACTCCAATCCTCGGACTTCCAGCTAGAGATCTCCCTCATCCCTTCTCGCTTGCAAGCGAGTAAGCTGTCAACTGTCAACTGTCAAGAGGGCGAGCACGGCGCGGCACCGCCCCTACAACTGTCAACTGTCAACTGTCAACTATCAACTGAATACCGTGCCCTCTCGATCCGCAAAAAACCTAAAGCTAAAAATGCCATGCCCATCCCCATTCTCGTCCTGCTTGAAGTTCTAATTGTCATCGCACTTTCTCGGCTTGTCGGCTTAGCATTTCGAGCGATCAAACAACCTCAAGTTATTGGAGAAATTGTAGCAGGAATTATGCTCGGGCCTTCTCTCCTCGGTTTGGTTGCACCAGATTTAGGAGCAGCACTTTTTCCAGCGGAGGCCGTTCCTTTCCTCAACGTGTTATCTGAGGTAGGGCTAATATTTTTCATGTTCTTGATTGGTTTAGAACTCAATCCTAAGTATCTCAAAAACAATTTAGATGTAGCAATTTTAACGTCACACGTCAGCATTTTAGTGCCGTTTTCCCTGGGAAGCTTCCTAGCACTGCTGTTGTACCCGATAGTTTCAAATAATAGCGTTTCGTTTACAGCCTTTGCCATGTTTTTGGGCGCTGCGATGTCAATTACTGCCTTTCCGGTGCTGGCAAGAATTATTACAGAGCACAACTTGCAGAATACCAAATTGGGGACGCTAGCCCTGACTTGCGCTGCGGTAGACGATGTGACGGCGTGGTGTTTGTTGGCGGTGGCGATCGCAGTTACGCGCACTAACTCGATGGTTGGGGCTTTGCCGACAATTTTGGAATCTATAGTCTACATCGGTTTCATGCTGACTGTAGTCCGCTGGTTCTTGCAACGGCTTTCCAAGCACTACAACCGCACCGGCAAGTTATCTCAATTAGTGCTATCTGGCATTTATATGGGAGTTGTAGCATCAGCTTTAATTACTGAATGGATCGGCATTCACTTAATTTTTGGTGCGTTTTTACTGGGAGCGTCAATGCCAAAAAATGCCGGGCTCACCAGAGAATTAGCTGAGAAAACTGAAGATTTTGTCCTGATATTTCTGCTGCCTATATTTTTTGCTTACAGCGGTTTGCGGACTCAAATCGGCCTGCTCAATAGTCCCGAATTGTGGCTGCTGTGCGCGGCAGTTTTGGGAGTAGCAATTGTTGGTAAATATTTCGGGACTTACGTTGCTGCCCGAGTCTGCGGCATTAGTAACCGGGAAGCTTCGGCGCTGGGCTGGATGATGAATACTCGCGGTTTAACTGAACTGATTGTGCTGAATATCGGTCTTTCTCTGGGGGTGATTTCGCCACTGCTATTTACGATGTTAGTCATCATGGCTTTGGTGACAACTTTTATGACTTCGCCGCTGTTGGAGTGGACTTATCCGAAAAGGCTGATTCGGTTAGATATCTCAGAAGTTAGCCCGGATGACTCAGAATTAGAAGATTCACAAAGTGCTGAGGAATCGGGAAAAACTGCTGAAAAATTGCTGCCAACTTATCGAATTTTAGTGCCTGTTGCTAATCCTACTACTCAGAAAGGTTTGCTCAAATTAGCGATCGCCCTGGCGCAGCCTGCTGCGGGTACAGGGGGTAGCGATTTGCAGTCGGCGGCGGTTCATCCTCTGAGTTTGATCGAATTAAATGAAAATTATGGTTTTGAAAGTACGCCCGTAGAAGCCGATCGCATTATTCAGGAACGCCGCTCGAAATTATCAGAATTGATAGACAGTTTGGAATTGCCGGATGCGAAAAAATTCGTGCATCCGATCGTTCGGGTTACTAAAGATGTGGCGCGGGAAACGGCGCAAATTGCGGAACTCGATCGCGCGGATTTGATTTTGGTAGGATGGCACAGGCCGACTTTTAGCAGCAACCGTTTGGGAGGGCGTGTCGGGCAAATTCTCAGCAACGCTACTGTGGATGTGGCTATTTTTGTTGACAGAGGTAGGGAACGGTTGAATAATTTGTTAGTGCCTTATGCGGCAAATATTCACGATGATTTAGGGTTGGAATTGGCGCTGAGACTGTTGGTTAATAGCGAGGAACGTCGTTTGACTGTGCTGCGGGTGGCGGTTGACGGGGCAGAGGGAAATGAGCTGAGTTATGAGTTTGGGCGAGTTATGGATCGGTTGCCGGTAGAAGTGCGATCGCGCATTGAAACTCCGATTGTGGAGGCTGCTGAACCTATTCAAGCGGTGGTGGCGGCTTCTGCTAATGCTGATTTGACGATCGCGGGTACGAGTCGGGAGTGGGGAATTGAACGCCAAACTCTGGGACGGTATACTGATGAATTGGCGGTGCAGTGTCATTCTTCGCTGCTGATTGCGCGCTGTTACGTGAAAGTGCGATCGCACTTGGCTTCGGTACTTATTGACAGTTGATAGTTGACAGTTGACAGTTGACAGTTGGCAGTTGACAGTTGACAGTTGGGAGTTGACAGTTGACAGTTGACAGTTGTTAGTTGTTAGTTGTTAGTTGTTAGTTGTTAGTTGTTAGTTGTTAGTTGTTAGTTGTTAGTTGTTAGTTGTTAGTTGTTATTTGTGAGGTGCTACTAATTCCCAATTCCCAATTCCCAATTCCCAATTCCCAATTCCCAATTCCCAATTCCCAATTCCCAATTCCCAAGATTATGAATCATTTAAGCCTTAAATCGCTGGCATTTTACGGAATTGCGATCGGCTCCGTTTCGCTACTGTTTAAAGTGGTCACTGCTTACGGCGAAACAAGTTTAAAAGCGGCTCCGGCAATTGCCGGAAGTTATCGCTTCGATCCTAAAAGTTTGCCAGAATGTCTGAAATCTGATACTTTGACCTTGACAATCGAGCAATCGGGTGTTTATTTGAGCGGTAATTTGCGATCGGGTAACAGCGAGGGCGATCGCGCAAACACAGCCGAGGAGAAACCTTTTTTAGCAGGCAAGTGGGAAAATCAAGGATTGAGCTTAGAGGGTGCAGTTCCTAATTTAGTCGGTTGCAGCGACTCCGGAGCGATCGGTCAAAAGAGCTATGTTAAACTGCGAGGAATTGTCGAAAAAGACAGCATCAACGGAAAAATAAGTCTGACGGAGCGGGCGGCGGCTACTAATTTTACGGCTCAAAAAGAAGCGGTGGCGAAACCTCAGCAGAAGCAACCACATTAAAGGTGTTGATTTCAATCGCACCGTCAGAAAACTGGTAGAAGCCCCGGAAAGATCGGGCTCCAACCCAAAAGTTGAGATCGAAGTTGAAGATCCAGATTTATCTGTGGAGTAAATCTGAAATCTAAAATCAATCGATGCTTTGGAAAAATAACACGGTTAGAATCAGGCAATTACTAACAGTGTGAGAGATGAAAATTGCTCCAAATTGGGTGGTGACTTTAAAACTTCTTTTCGGAGGACGGCGGGTGAGGGTGAATGAGCGTTTGAATTCAGTAGGAACAGCAGTTTTCTTCTTCCCGTATAGGGTGTTTTCTAACAGTTCTAATGCTTGCCATTTGGCGAGAAAAGTGACTAGCAGTATCGAGAGGGCGATACCAGTTATTATGAAGTAAAAATCTCGCTCGCCTCCTAATAATAGATAATCGATCAGCCGTTCCCGTAACTCTTTTGAAAGCACGCTTTCAAGGCCGAAGAAGACTAGCCAACCCATGCAAGTGCAAGAGAGATTGAGGATGGCTGCATATTCAACGCTGGTTTTGGGGCCGAGTTTCAGTAGTTTTTGCAAGAACCATGATTCGATCGCGATCGCCAAAAACAAAACTAAAATTTGTACCAAAACAGTCCGAAACGGGAAAACAGTTGCAATCATTAGTTTTGCTCCTATGTCTGCTTCCCGATCGTACCTGACACGCTAGAAAACGGCTGTATGCCCCAGCCCCTCTTTGAAGAGCGATCGCCAGATGGTGACACTTAAGCCACTAGCCGCCAATGGTGCTAAATTAAAGTCAGAATATAGAACTGAGCGATAGAGATAGAGTATCCCAGAGGAGTCTCCGGTTCAAAAATTACCTGGGCCAAGACCCCCCCTGTCCGTATATTGTGTTGAAATGGATGTTGCCGTGATCTTAATGCCGTCAGAAACTTCGCTTACCGAGTCAAACCCGTTGATTTTAGACAGTTTGCCAGATTTGTCGCCGAATGAGGGTGGGTGTCCCCGCCGGACTAGATTGCAAATTGACTTGATGTTGCTGGCGATCGAGGCCTTGTATCTCGGAGGTGCGGAAGAAATGCTGGCAGTGTCAAAGGAGCTGGAATTGGAGTCAATTGTCAAAAATCGCGTTGCCTTTTGGCAGATGCGAAATACTAATCCGCTGAGACGCTATGCCCAACGCCGCTCCCTGACAGTTGTGGAGGCAAAGGCGCTGGTGGCTATCGCCTGTAATATGGCGCGCAAGTTAACTGCGACAATTCGGCAGTTGCTGCTAGATTCGCAGCAGTTGCGATCGAAAAATCTTCCCCTCAGTCAGAATTTGCAGCTTGCCGAGTATTTAGAACGTTTTCGAGCTCATTTTCGATCGCGCATGAACCCCAAGCGATCGGTGGTGGCAGCTTATAATTCCGACGACAAGCTCAACGAACTAGCTTTGAACTTGTTGAGCAAACTGCTATTTTGTACAGGCACAGCCGGAATGCAGCGCTTTTGGGTTAGCCTGTTTGATGGAGAAATTGAATAAACGTCAGGAACTCAGGGCTCAAGCCACGCTCGCTTGTAAGAAATTGCAAGCTGTTCTGACCAGACCCCTTGAAAAAGGAGACGTTATTTGGGTCACGACACTCCTTGAATGCGACGCCAGTTTCCCGCTCTGTCATCTGCGATTAAACAGTTTTAAAGTCACGCTTTACAGTGTCGCAGGTCTAACAAGCCTTTATAACCAGGTCGAGGCGAACATTACCCCGTAAGGGAGGCTCCAAAAGAGCAAACATTATGCGTACAGGGTTGCAAGGTTTGAGGCGGTAACTGTCCTGCTGAAAGTACATTACAAAAGTACACCAAGTCGAGCAACTCCAAGGCGGTAATGGATAAAGAAAGATTCAAGGCGGTTGAAACCGCTCTTGGAGTTTCCCTCTCAGGACTAAAGTCTCTGAGTTTCCCACTTACCCAGCTATTTTATGACTATTAGGCGTCAGTACAGTCTGCCAAATTGCACCCTGGTTCTAGAAGGGTTGAGCGATGGCTCGGCATCCAGCCAGCTAGAAATGCGGCCGGTGCTTTCGATATTGATGAGCGTTGAATGCTATGTGACAGGCCTCGGCGAGCCCCTCAGCGGAGGACGGGAGTTTTTTGAAAGCTTGGTGAGGAATGTTAGCAGCTACGCTCAAGAATTTATGAGCGGAGTGCATTATCCCGATCGCTACGGCCCGAATTTGGGTATGGTACAGTTGCACAAAATTGACGGGAATTCCCACCGTTTGACGGTTATACCCGCCGGATCTGACAGCGCCACCCAAATCGATCGAAAAACAGAACTGTCGGCACAGGTAGATTTGACGACGGTACAGCTATTTGATTTGGTAGAGGCGATCGATCAATTTTTTGCCGACACCCAGACGCTGCCGGAATTGTCGCTGCAATTAACTCCAATTTCCAAGCGTTATATCAAGTCTGCCGAACCTTTGGCGAAGCGGAGTTTGCCTGCGGCGGTGGGGGTGTCGAGTTTGGCAATGGCTGCGATGGCGTTTTTCTTGGTGCCAGTGCCGGAAGTCCAGCGCCCGAGAGATCCAGTACCGCAGCCGAATCCAGCAGGCCAAAATCTCGGCACGCCGAATTCCGGTGGTTCGGGTTCGCCGAATCCCAATCCCACGCCTGCGGGTGAGGGTTTGCTTGGGGATAAAACTCCCAAAGCTGTTGAATCGACTTCACCAACTCCGAGCACTTCGCCGCAGTCGGAGACTTCACCCTTGGCGACACCGCAGTCGAACATTTCGCCGGAAAGCACTCCCAGCCCGGTTGCTGAAGGTTTGGCAAGCCCTGGGGCGACAGCCGTGGCGATTACCGATCCGGCAGAAATCGATCTGTTGAAGGGCAAACTTTCCCAGCAAATTGACGGAGTTTTGAAGAATCAGCCTGCTGTTGCTGCGGAGTTGGTTTATCGGGTAAGTGTGGCTAAAGATGGGGCGATTGTCGGTTACAAATCGGAAAATTCCGCAGCAGTCGATCGATCTCAAGCGCCGTTGTCCGAGTTGCTTTACAAACCGGTTGGTACTAGGCCGCCTGCGGAACCGCTGGCTGATTTCCGAGTAGTTATTGCACCGGGCGGTACTGCGGCTGTCACCCCTTGGTAAAGGTTCGTAGTGAGGACTTTAGTCGGCATAAAGAAGGACTGAAGTCCTCACTACAAACCTGCTGTGAAGGTTCGTAGTGAGGACTTTAGTCCGCAGAAAGAAGGACTGAAGTCCTCACTACAAACCTGAAGGACTGAAGTCCTCACTACAAACTTGGTTGACTTTTTAGGGTGTGCACTGCACACAGATTGAGTTTGATGGAATGATTAAAAACAATGCTTACATCTGACTCAAAAAATCTTAAGTTATTACGCTATAAGGGACTGGCTATGGTGCTCATAGCAGCCACTTTATGGGGACTTTCTGGTACGGTGGCACAAAGGCTTTTTCAAGATGAGGGATTTACTCCCGGTTGGTTGGTTACAATGCGCCTTCTTATCTCAGGAATATTGTTATTAATAATTGGAGGTTTCCGAAAGAACTTCAACCAAGTTTTTGCTGTGTGGAATGCTCCCCAAGATCGGATTCGATTAGTGATTTTTGGAATTTTTGGTATGTTGGGAGTGCAGTATACCTATTTCGCAGCTATTCAAACTGGTAATGCTGCTACAGCAACATTATTGCAATATTTGGCTCCATTATTTATTATGATTTACTTAGCAGTAAAGTACAAGGGAATTCCTAGTATTCAAGAGTTTATAGCCTTAGGATTTGCTTTGTTAGGTACATTTCTTCTCGTAACAAATGGATCTATTCACCACTTGTCAGTCTCCATTACATCAATAGCATGGGGATTAAGTTCTGCAATTGCACTTGCATTTTACACATTATATCCATCAAATTTGCTACAACGTTGGGGTGCTGAAGCAATCATTGGGTGGGGCATGATTATAGGAGGGATTGCATTATGCCCGATCGCTTCTCCTTGGCAAATTCAAGGTCAACATTGGTCTGTTATTACTGGTTTGTTTGTTAGTTTTGTGATTATATTTGGCACATTAATCGCTTTTTATCTATATCTAGACAGTCTTCGATATATTACACCTACAGAAGCGAGTTTGTTGGCAAGTGCAGAGCCTGTGTCGGCTGTAGCTGCATCAATTATTTGGCTTCGCTTACCACTGAGTCTTGTTGAAGGACTCGGTGGACTATGTATTATTAGTACAGTGTTGATGTTGTTGCTATTTCCCAAACAACCAAGCAAAACATTATTAAATCCAACTAGAGATGATAACTCTTCCTTGAGATAACAAGTCATTTCTTGAGGGATATATTAGCCTTTGTCATAGAAATAAGGCTTTGCTGTGCGGGACGGCACTCAGGTATAATTCCATAGTTATCGGATATGATATCATTCAAAGTCCTGTCGGTGCGATCGGCTCAATGTCTGGATCGAATCCACCAACTTGATTAGTGCGAATTATCCACAAAAAAGCCCCCTGTTTTAAGAGGATTTTGGCGATCGCATCTTGGGTGCGCCTCGGCAGCATTGTTCGGTAACTCATAGCAGCTTTGAACGAGTTCATGATGCCAGCAAAAAAGGTTTTGTTCAGTTCAGAATCAATACCCGCCAATCTCGTATTTTTGCGCCAATCTGGACGGACAACACCGAGGGGAATTAATACTTTTTCTAAACTCTCTCCTAAAGCTACTAACTGGTTAAATCTTTCGGTTTGTGCGGCAGTGGGATGTGTTTTCAGCCAGTCTTGAATCTGAGGATTTGACTCAATTTCCGCAGTAATTTTTTTAATTGTCGCGTAAATTGCCTGACTGGAATCTTGCACGCAAGAAGTTGCTGGCGTGACTAAACTGGCGCCGGTGCCGTCTCCGCTGCGGTAGCGCGCCATCATGATATCTAGTTGCTGGTTGAATTCGGTTAAGGGTGACAAGGTGATGCCGTCAAAGTCGTAGTCGCAACACACGCAGTCTAATTTACAGATGATATCGCACACCGGGCGATCGCCCAACCAGCCGCGCTGCAAGTCTCCCATGTAACTTTGCCATTTGCTGGAACCTGCTACAATTCCGTCTGGATTGTGGGCATAAACTTGTTTGTATTCTATGTCAAAACGCAGTTCGCCGGTAAAGCGATCGCGCACAACTTTTGCTACTCCAAAAGCAAAATGTCCGGTGACAATTCTCAGCGGTACCGGTTCGCCTTTTTTGCCGCCGATACCGCCGAAACAATGAATCACTATACCGATATCTCCTTCTTCCCAAGGGGAGATTGAATCGTTTTCTGTAGCATCGTTTGGCACCAACAATACTCGTTTGGCTTGTCCTTTTTGCGCCCTAGTATTTAACCAGTTTTGGTCTTTTAAATAAGCGAGAGATTTTTGTAACCCGAAATGTGTTTCATCTGGGATTAATTGGGCAATTTTCCGGGGTTCGATTCCTTGGACTACAAAAATATTATCTTCGTCTCTTGCGCCGTAAATGTACCAGCCGTCTGGATTGAATGGCGATTGTTCGATTTGGTGATTGGTAGACCTCGCTATGCCATTTTTGTCTGGCTGTACTTGGGGAATCCGAATGATTTCGGCAGCGCCGTCAAATTGTTGGGATGTTTTGCTGAAATGCCGGACAATAAATTTGTCGCTGTCGGGTTCTGGGCGCTGTAAAATTGAGACTAAGGCACAGAAACGTCCGATAATTTGTACTGGTTCGCGATCGATAATTAGTTCTTGCTGGTCGCTGTTGCTGTGGTTGATGGCAATCACCGGTCTCCGCAACATCACAGTCACGCTGTCTTCGCGCCTGCTACCGGCTAGAGTTTCTAAAGGGCCGACATTGCGCCAGCCGTTCAATCTATCTGGATGGATGTTGCCTGATTTTTGACTTTTTTGAGTTTGTTTGGTGAAACTGATATCTTGACTGACGGCGTGGACAAAAAATTGTACTTGGCGGTCTGTACTCCACTTCAAAAATGCTATTTTGCCAATGAAATTTTGATGTTTTTTGGGTGCATTAATCACTTCAAAAAAAACCGATCCATAAATCTGGCGCTGTTCGTTTGATGGCAAAATCAAGCGCCCGTGCCAAAGTGCGATCGGGTTGTAGAGATGGGCAACTGCTGCTGAATCTTCGCAGACTATCTCTGGCTCAATCGCTTCTAAAGTATCGCTTTCTGGTTCCCAAGAAACCGCCGGATAATTTGGATCGTTCTCGACAAATTGCGGTTCTAAAAAAACGTTTTTACCTGCGGCAATATTGGCAGTTGAATGTCGCGTTTTTGGGCGTAATTTAAAACTCAAAAAATGGCGATTTTCCTCCAGCTTGTCCTGCAACCAATTGACCAAAACCCGAACAAAAATAAAAGCTGTGAGACCAAAAATCACAGCCAAGGCTGTCAGCCCCAGAGTCAAAAGAAATTGCTCTAAAGATTGACCGGAAAGTAAAATAATTTTGGGCCAAATCAAAGAATATGCCGCCATAAATATATCTAAAAACGAGTTTTAGGTTCGATCCAGTCTGTGCTGGCTTGAGTGCCGAAAACTAGGGGTTTGTCTTGGGTGACAGATACGGTTTGGCCAGTCATATCGACGGCACAAAGAGGCCAAGATCGATCGCCCAAATGACCGGCGCGGAACAGAACTTGTCCCGGGCAAACTTGACTCCAACCCAACAATACAGCATGGGTGTAAAGACTGCGAGCCGGAGCAACGGTATAAGTATAATTATCATTTTTATCCCAAATGACCGCGTAGTCGGACATATCGGAAGAGTTGAACAAGGCTTCAAATTCGCGGGCGAGAACGCGGGAACCCTCTTGATTCCAAGAAACAGGCACTAAAATTGCGATCGTCCCGGACATATCTGTGTCATCGCTAGCATACATTCCGCTTTCGGCCAGGGGCGAAGCAGCCGCCACTGTTTGCAGTTCCCCAGTTTTGAGATTTTCCACAAACATCACGCTGCTAACCCGACAGCGGGCCAATTCCGGCTGTACTTGCAATTCAATTCGACTGTAAGCCGCGTATTGGCCGTTAGTTGAAACTAGGGAAGGACTCCGATAGTAGCGGATACCTGTGCCAGCATTTGAACTCACCTTAGCGTGAGTCTCATTAATCCATTCCCAAGGCACGGGATAGGGGCTATTTAAAGGGTCAGACATCATTTTTTTGCCAAAACTTCTACATTATTATCTAACAAATTCAGCCTGAGGTACAGGAGATTATAAATTTGGTTTGTGTCGGAAATACTGTGCCGCCAAACCCCAGATTTGTAGAAACCGGGTTAATTTTTCAGATTTGAGATTTGTTCTCCAATCTAAAATCTAAAATCTAAAATCTAAAATCTAAAATCTAAAATTGGATATATAGGATAGTATCGAAATTAATCTGGTATAGCAATCCTTGCAGGAGTCGTAAAAATTTTACCCCACCCCAACCCTCCCCTTGCCAAGGGGAGGGAGTAAGAAATTCACAAATGATTTAGGATTGCTATATGTGTACCGAGAGGGAGGAACCATGACGCGATATTCTACGGAAAAACCTTCAATTCCCCCGACTCGCGTCTCCAAGTCGCGGGGAAAAGGTTTATTTTTACTGTCGCTAATCTTTAGACTGCTGTTGCTGGGAGTAGGCAGCGGTTTTGCGTGGGTTTTGGGGATGACGATCGCCCAAATTTATCCATCACGCGCCACCCAAATGCCGATCGCCGAGAGATTGCTGCGCGTAACTCAAAATTTGACCTCCAGCCCGAAACGCGCCCCAGCAACGCCAATTCCAGCGCTTCCGGCACCAACCGCTACACCAACTCCCCAGTCGAAAGTCAATCCCGCCCAGAGAGAGAAATTGCAGGCAGATTTAAGAAAATTGCAAGGCGAGCTCAACGCGCTAATTGGGCGCACAGCAGCTTTAGAAAGTCAGTTGGGTAGCAGCCGCCCGACGGAAAGTTTGGAAAAGCGGTTGCAGTTGATGTCGCAGGAATTGGCTGCAACCCCAACGGAGACAACTCCTCCTTTAGCTTTACCCGCGCCGAGCCCTCTGGATGGTAACGCGCAGCCACAGAATCCGAGAAATCCGGTATTTGCAGGGGATGGGCTGATGGTAACTTTGCCCAGCGATGTTTTATTTAATACTGGCAGCATTTCTCTGCGGGCGGGCACCAGTGCGATTTTGGACAATTTGGTGGCGGAGTTGCGGAGTTACGAGGGTGCAACGGTGCGGGTTGCAGGGCACACTGACGACGCCGGGGAAGAGGCCGAAAATCGCAATGTGTCGTTTGCGCGGGCTCAGGCTGTGGTGCAGTATTTGTCTGGTGTGCTCGGGCAGAAGTATCATTGGGTGGCGATCGGCTACGGGGAAAGTCGCCCTTCGGTAGATAATAGTTCTGAGATCAACCGGCAGCGCAACCGTCGCATTGAAGTGGCAATTAGTCCTTAGTCCTTAGTCATGGGGCATTGGGCATTGGGCATTGGGCATTGGGCATGGGGCAAACAGGGCAAACAGGGCATGGGCCAAACAGGGCATTAGGCCATTGGGCTTGTAGATACTAGACTTAGGATTGATAAAGCAACCGCAGATTTAAGGCAGATTAACACAGACGAACGCAGATAATTTCAAGAGAGTTTGTGGCTGTGGCAATTTTGTCTAGTTTTTTCAATTCACTGTGCCGAATTTTAGGAAAAATCATGCAACATTATTTGTAGGGTGTGTCGCCGCCAACCATCTCTAAAATTAACAAAAAATCGAGCGACGCACCGGATTATTGTAGGGTGTGTCGCCGGCAACCATCTGTAAATTTAACCAATAATCTCAGGGCGACGCACCCGATCAAATATTTCTGAAAACAAGCCTTTGACAAGTTTGGTGTTTGTGCAAATAATTTTAATTAGTCGTATCAGGTGCGTCGCCCTAAGATTGTCGGTATTCAGTTAGGAATTTATCGCAGGCGACACACCCTACAAGCTGTCAACTGTCAACTGTCAACTGTCAACTGTCAACTGTCAACTGTTGAAGCCGAAGGTGTCAAAGGCGGTAAATCAGAATTATTTTTAGCTTGATTTATTGTCTCTCGATATTCGCTCCTCAGCTTCGGTTTTAAATACAAGTTTTCAATCAAAGCAGCTACTCCCGCAAACCAAGGCGGCACAATTACCGCCCCGATAATTCCCAATACTTGCACGCCTCCCAAGACAGACAGCAATTGATACAATGGATGCACCCCAACCGAAGAACCAACCAGCAAAGGATCGAGTACGTAAGTTTCTAAGTTTTGGATAAATACAAACAGCAGCAATACCCACAACAACACCCATCCACCCTTAGCTAACGCGACGATTAAGGCGGGTACTGCGCCCAAAACGGGGCCGATGAAGGGAATCAAATTTGTCACACCTGCGATCGCACCCAAGCCCAAAGCAAACTCCGGCATCCCCAAAAAGCTCAAACCTGCGGTGATAAATATCCCTAAAATCCCCGAAACTAACACCCGCCCGCGAATGTAACTCCCCATTCTTTGCCCGATGGGCGTGGCTTGGGCGGCGAGTTTTGTATCCCAAGGTTTCGGGAAAAACTGCACCAAACTTTTAATTAATGTGTCGCTGTCGGCTACCATGTAGCCGGAAATAAATAATGCTAAAACTAGGCTGAAGAAGCCTCCGAGAATGCCTCTTGTTAAACTGTACGATCGCAAAACCAGTTGTTGGCTCGATCGAATCAGCCAATTTGTCAGCGATTGAGTGTCTAGCAACTGATTCACCAAAGCAGGGGCATCATCGGTGAGGCGACTGGCTAAGCTAGTCGCTACCATTTCCAGACTTTCGGCGTAAACTGGTAACTGTCGCACCAGTAACTCAATTTGTTCGATGACTGTCGGCCCGATTAACACTACCGTCCCGCTGAATCCGCCAATCAGAGTTAAATAAACCAGAATCACCGCCAGCCAGCGGGGAACGCGCATGGTTTCGGCCCAATTGACGATCGGGACGATCGAAGCAGCGAGCACCACTGATATCATCAGAATTACCAGCAGGCTTCGCAATTGCCACAGCAGCACTAGCACCAAGGACGATGCTACAATGAGCAGCAAGTTAGGTATAGAAATTGTAATCCGCTGTTCAGACATGATTAAATAATAAAGGTCTGTAGTTGCGCTTATCTCCTCGCACAGGGCGGGTTTATTTATCTTCTGAGTTACCCCATATATTTTGGGTAAAACCCAGCCCTACTCATTTTATAATAAAAAGTAACATCGGTACAAAAAAATAATATGCAACCACAATATTCAACTCAAGATTTATCAGCCATTTCCTCTATCAAATCACCAACGCTGTTTTACGAATGGCAAAAATATCGCTGTGCTTATGATGTTTATCAACCAACTACTGCGACAGAAGATAGCATACCGTTGTTATTGATTCATCCCATAGGAGTTGGATTGTCAAGAGTCTTTTGGCAGAGATTTTGCGAAAGTTGGCACAAATCAGGCAACACAAATCCGATTTACAATCCCGACCTTTTGGGCTGCGGCGATTGCGAAATGCCCGCTGTGGCTTGCTATCCTGAGGATTGGGCAGCACAGTTGCAGTTTTTCTTGGAGACTGTAGTAAAAAAACCTGCGATCGTCCTCGTGCAAGGTGCTTTACTGTGTGTAGCCTTGGAATTAGCCAAATTGCAGCAGGAAAGCAATTCTAATTTAATCCATTCCCTAGTCCTCGCCGGGCCTCCAGCTTGGGCGGTGATGAACAAACATTCGACAGATAGAGAGCAAAGAATCGTCTGGAATTTGTTAGACTCTCCCTTGGGAAACGCTTTTTATCGATACGCCAGACGCGCTAAATTTTTGCGCTCTTTTTCTGGAAAACAACTGTTTGGCGATGCAGCAAATGTTGACAGCGAATGGTTGGATGCTTTGCAAGCTGGGGCGGCAAATCCTGACAGCCGTCATGCAGTTTTCTCATTTTTAGCGGGTTTTTGGCGCCAGGATTACACTAGCACGATTCAACAGTTTAGGAATCCGGCACTCGTTATCATGGGAGAAAAAGCCTCAAGCATCAGTCAATCGGGTAAGGAAGAAAAACCCGACGAAAGATTAGCGCAATATTTAACCCATTTTCCCAACGGAGAGGGTTTATTAATGCCGGGGCGAAACGTTTTACCCTACGAATCCACCGCAGAATTTGTGGCGGCGGTTGCCGAATTTGCGAACAAGTTAAATAAAAATTAAATCCATTTGTGGAGTTGTAGTCTAAGAATGACTGAGACAGTTAATAGACCTCATCATGTGTCCCGATGTCGAGTAGAACAATGACTTCACTATTTGTTTCCGCATCCTCTTCAATAGAGAAGACAATCCGACAATCATAGCCGCAAGAGCAGGACTGAAGACCATCAAGTTTGCCACCTAGTTTATGAGTACCTAGGTTTGGAAAAAATACATCTGCTTCCATTTGTTGAAGAGAGTCTTCAATACGTTGCTGGAGGTCAGGATTTCGTTTCACAAACTTGCGGAATGCTCGTTTGAATTTGGGAGTCAGAACCAGTTGTCTCATGCTTCGGGTTCGTCCAAAGACTGGCGTAATGTTGAAATAACATCCTCGGCTGACTGCTGTCGAAATTTTCCTGTACGGAAATCAGCTAAGGTTTGTTGAGCATCCGCAGCTATTTCGGCGCGAATACTCTCGCGGTGACGGTTTTGCAGGATTTTTATCAGCATTTCCTGCTGTTCGTAGGAAAGTTGCAAAGCAGTTTCTAGCACTTGGTCGAGGGTATTCATAGAATTAGGCTATTACCCAATACGGTTGAACAACTTGCGAAGTTAAGTAAATTATATCGCTAATCAGAACTACAAACCCAGGTTCGCAGTACGGACTTCAGTCCGTCCAAGAGGAATGAATTCCTCACTACGAACCAGTTTTTTAACCGCGATGCCAAATCGTGGTACCATCCTTTTGGTCAATCAAAGTAATCCCATTATCCTTAAGTTCATTGCGAAGCCGATCGCCCTCAGCGAAATTCCTAGCAATCCTGGCATCCTTCCGCTGCTGAATCATCGCTTCAATTTCCGCATCACTCAAACCGCCAACCGCCGCATCGCTGTCAGTTGCCGGCTGCACCTCCAAGCCCAAAACCCCCGCCAAACTAACCAAAGTCAGCCACTTTTGCTGTAACAATTCCGGCAAAGTTTCAGTTTTGCCTTGATGCACCAAAATATTGCTTTCCTTACCCAATTCCTTAGCAAGTTCAAACAAAACAGCCAAAGCAGCCGGAGTATTGAAATCATTGTCCATCGCTGCTTGGAATTCCCCTACAGCTTTGGTATCTTGTTCAGTTTTCTCAACATCCCAACTCAGTTTATCGGCATATCGGAGTCCAAAAAGCAAGCCTTCGTTGATAGTATTCCAGCCATTTCGAGCAGATGCGATCGCCTCTTCGGTAAAATCAATTTGACTGCGGTACTGCGCCATAAACACAAACAGCCTCACCGCCATCGGTTCCACCGCTTTTGAATTATTCTGACTCCCCCCCTTTGTAGGGGCGGTGCCCCCGTGCCCGCCCTCCCCGTGGCCGCCCTCTGAGGGGGAATCAGATTCCAAATCACCCGACCAATTCCCCTCCAACAAATCGCGAATAGTAATAAAATTGTGCAAAGACTTCGACATCTTTCTGCCATTGACAGTCACAAAAGCATTGTGCATCCAATAATTTGCCAAAGACTTGCCCGTCGCAGCTTCAGATTGAGCAATTTCGTTTTCGTGATGCGGAAAAGTTAAATCGGAACCGCCGCAGTGAATATCAATAGTTTCGCCCAAGCAATCGCGCACCATCGCCGAACATTCTATGTGCCATCCGGGGCGACCTTTTCCCCAAGATGACTCCCAAAAAGGTTCACCGGGTTTAGCGCTTTTCCACAAAGCGAAATCTGATGAATCTTGCTTTTTTTGAGCTTCTATTTCAGCGGTTTCCAATCTGCCGCTAGCCCCGGCTTCCATTTCTTCCAACTTGCGGCCGGACAGTTTTCCATAGTTGTCAAACTTGCGAACGCTGTAGTAAACATCGCCGCTGTTGGCATAGGCAAAACCTTTATTTTCTAACTCGTGAATCAGCCGTTTGATGCCGTCTATTGAGTGGGTAGCGCGGGGATATTCATCAGCCCTGAGAATATTCAGCTTGTCCATATCAGCAAAATATTCGTCAATGAAGCGATCGGCTACCGCTTCCATTGTAGAATTTGTCTCGCGGGCGCGATCGAGAATCTTGTCATCAATATCGGTAAAATTCTGTACGTAGCGTACATCATAGCCGCGCCACATCAGATATCGGCGCACCATATCCCAGACAATGTAAGCGCGGGCGTGCCCGACGTGGCAGTAATCGTACACCGTAACGCCGCAGCAATACATCCGCACCTTTGAGGGTTCGAGGGGCTCGAAAGGTGATTCGCGGCGGGTCAAGCTGTTGTAAAGCGTTAGGGACATGGGATTTGAGATTTGGGATTGATGTATTGCTCTAATTTATTATATTAGTTTGTAGTGTGGACTTTAGTCCGCAAATTTTAAAGAATTCAGTTTGTAGTGCGGACTTTAGTCCGCAGGTTTGTAAAGGCTTTCGTCCGATAGGGCGAACCAATCTTAATTATAGTCGATCGAGCGGACACGATCTCACTCGGCGGTTGAAACCGCAGCTACAAACACGAAGTCAGCCTCCGCCGACTGAGAGATGATTATCCAGGATTTAGAAGGATTACCAAACATCTGTTAAATCTAAGACAAATCCGGGCAATACATCTTCCCCTGACAAAGCAACTGTATCAATCGGCGGTTGAAACCGCAGCTATACAAACGAAGTCTGCCTCCGCAGACTGAGAGATAATTATCCAGGATTTAGAAAGATTACCAAACATCTGTTAAATCTAAGACAAATCCCGGCAATACATCTTCCCCGGACAAAGTGGTAGGATGAGCTAATATTTCGACAGCTCGATCGCACCTGTATATCTCTACTTTCTTATTTTTGCGATCGATCAACCAGCCCAAACGCGCACCATTTGCGATGTATTCTCGCATTTTTTCTCGCAGCGGTTCCATGTTGTCAGATTTAGAGCGCAATTCTACAACAAAATCGGGACAAATGGGAGCGAAACCTTCTTGTTCTTTGGCTGTGAGGGCTTGCCACCGTTCTACTTTAACCCAGGAAGCATCAGGAGAGCGATCGGCACCATTGGGTAATTGAAAACCAGTAGAAGAGTTGAATGCTACTCCCAGCTTAGTTTGGCGGTTCCACAGCCAGATTTGTCCTTCTATATCTAGGTTTCTTTTGCCTGTATCGCTTCCTGTCGGGGGCATAACAATTAATTCTCCTGTAGCATTTCTCTCTAGCCTTAACTCACGGTTGACGGCAGCAATTTGCTGGAACTGTTCGTGAGTTACTTTGAAGGTTTGGGGAATGGTGATGGTGTTGTTGAGCATATTGTGCGGCCTCGCGATGGCTATTACCTATTCTATGTCAGTCCTGGACGCGCTTCGATCGAAGAAACCGGGTTGTTATCAGAATAATTCGGTATGAGTCACAGATTTGGGCAAAAACCCGGTTTCTCAATCTTCGATTTTTGAGAATCGTGTGAGATATGAGTTAGAATTGGGTTGAAAAGCTCCACATTGCGATCGCCCGCGATCGCAATCAACTGTGGCTTCCATCTACAATCTACAATCTGCAATCCGATGACTTCACTCCCAGCCAACCGCGCCAAAACACTCAAAGAAGCTTACCGCGCTTGCGATGTCAAGCCTCTGACGGGCGATGATATGGCCCGATATTATGTGGATTTGTCGGCAGTACGCAACACAGTCGCGATCGAAGATGTTAGCACGGATTTGGATTTTCAAGAACCGGGAGAATTTAACACAATTTTGTTTACCGGGCATCGGGGATGTGGCAAAAGTACAGAGTTAAAACGCCTTCAGTCGCGGTGGAAAAATGACTATCGGGTGATTTACATAGAATTCGATCAGGAACTGGATGTTAATGATGCTGAATATACCGATTTATATTTGCTGTTTATCAATAAAGTAGCTGATGATTTGACTAAATTGGGATTGAAGTTTGACTCGACACTTTTAGAGCGTTTTGAATCCTGGTTTAAAGAAGTCACCAAAGAAACAGAAGAAACTGTTCAATCTTCCGTTAGCATCGAAACTGAAGCAAGTGCAGGATCTGAGATTCCGTTTATTTATAAGTTAACAGCAAAATTGCTCGGTCAAATCAAAGGTTCTAGTCAACAAAAACAGGTGATTCGGGAAACTCTTCAGCGCAATCTATCCCGCTTGCAAACAGATATTAATTTGTTGTTTCAAGATGCTTTTGAGAAGGTGAGACAAAAATATCCAGACCGATATCAAAAAGGATTTTTGGTAATTGTTGATAACTTAGATCGGGTTAATCCAAATGTTGGCAATCATTTGTTTTTTGATTACGCTCCTCAACTCCAAGAATTAGACTGTACAATTATCTATACAGTGCCGATTTCGGTAATTCATTCCTATAAAAATGTTAGCAATTTGTTTGGCAATCCCAACATTGTACCCATGGTGAATATTTATGAGTTTAATCGCAGTGAGTGCGATTTAGATTACAATCAGCAAAGATTAGAGGGAGTTGCTAGTTTGATCGAGCAACGGGTTGATGTTGATGCCGTATTTGACGATCGACAACAGTTGCTAGATTTGGCAAAAGCTAGTGGTGGTCATGTGCGACAATTGATGCAGATAACTCGATCAGCTTGTCGTACAGCCGTTACTCGCAAACACAGTAAAGTTTTGGCTGAAGATGTAACTTACGCTTTAAATCAACAGCAATTTGACTTTGAAAGGTCTATTCCTACGCTAGATTATTACACCATATTAGCGCAAGTTTGCCTCAAAAAAGATATTAATAAAGATGAAATGGGACAAAATTTATTATTCAATCTTGCCGTTCTGGAATACAACGGGAGTAGTCGGTGGAATTATGTCAACCCACTCGTAAAACAAAGTTATGCTTTCCAACAAGCCCTGGCATCAATCCAAGGAAATCCCTGAATTACATCAGCAAAGGATAATTGAATTCAATCAAGAGTCTTTTGACCAATTGCTGACGTTTGTCGATATTGTTCCCGATGATGCCTTTGATTTGGGATTTATTGACTGTAATTTTGCGAAGGATAGAGATGCGATTATTCAGGCTTTAATTAGTCATCCCGATTGTCAAGATATGCAGTTTGAGATTTGGGATTTTCCCGATCCTGAGATGCGCTTTTTGTTGGATGAAATTCTGAAGGTTTTGCCAACAGTTAAGGTTCAACCAGACAAAAAGTTGATTTTCATTGTGCGGGGAGTGGAAAATGCGATCGGGATGACGGGGGAATATCCGCCGATGTTGGTGGATTTTAATTGGGTGCGAGATGCTTATCCGGTGATGGTGCCGCATCTAATGCTGTTTTGTTTGCCAGATTATGCGATTACGCGAGTTGCTACTTATGCGCCGGATTTCTGGGCCTGGAATTCGGCAACTTTTGTGTTCAAAACTCCGGCAAATACTAGAGATGATGCGATTTCTCAAACTCTGGATGCTAGCAAAGGGATTAGCAATTGCGAGGTTCCAGAAAAGCAGGAACGAATTGATTTATTGCAACGGTTATTGATTGAATATACTCCGTCGAGTGGGCGCGAGGAAACTGAAAGGGATTTGAAAACTCGGATTAGGGTTTTGAATGATTTGGGGATTGCTTACCGCAGTCGGAGTGAATATAAAGCAGCAAAGTATCATTTAGAACAAGCTTTAGATTTGGCGAAGGATGATGAAGATTTAGGGGATATCAAGGCAAATACTTTGCATGAATTAGCAATTGTTGAGCAGAATCTAGGGGAAATTGAAAAAGCAATTACTCTCGAAAAGCAAGCTATGGAAATCTTTGAACGCATCGGCGATATTAAGATGAAAGCAGCTACTTTGCACGAACTAGCAATAATCTATGCCAATCGAGGAGAAGTAGAACAGGCGATCGCATTTTATCAACAATCTCTCGAAATTTACGAAAAAATTGGCAATATTCAAGGGAAAGCTGCTACTTTGCACCAACTAGCAGGAATCTATGCCAATCAAGGAGAAGTAGAACAGGCGATCGCATTTTATCAACAATCTCTCGAAGTTACGGAAAAAATTGGCAATCTTCAAGGGAAAGCTGCTAGTTTCGCAATGTTAGGAAGGTTGTTAGCATTGCATAGAGATTTTGACCAAGCTTTGAATTATTTACAGCAATCTTTGGAGATTTTACAGCATTTGCGATCGCCCAACGCGGAGACAGTGAGGGAAATTATTGCTGATCTTCAGGAGTATCGCTGGAGATCGTAAGTTGGCGCGCGAGATTTAGAAACCGGGTTTCTCGCGAATATCTCGTCAGGATTCGTAAAATCTCATAGAAACCCGGTTTCTGGCCGCGCAACTATAGTAAGTTGGCGCGCGGGATTTAGAAACCGGGTTTCTCGCGAATATCTCGTCAGGATTCGTAAAATCTCATAGAAACCCGGTTTCTGGCCGCGCAACTATAGTAAGTTGGCGCGGGATTTAGAAACCGGGTTTCTCGCGAATATAGCCTTTCTCAAAAAGATGACATATGACTGACAGGTTATATCACCAGTTCCACTAAGAGGGCTAAAGCCCAACAACGTACCTCATCTTTCTCAAAACCGCTATATCTCGTGAGGATGCGTAAAATCTCGCAGAAACTGGGTTTCTGGCCACCCTCCAAACCCACCCTCCAAAGCCGTCTCAGCATATGTCATTAAATCATGACATTAGTCTCAATACCGATCCCCTGACGATCCCATATATCAAGATTCCCTGACATATTGATCCCCAAAATCACGAAAATGCGTATAAGTACCCATGATTCAGGCAAAAGACCCCTTGACCAGACTGGGAATTGTCTGCAACATTAAGTCATGACAAAGCGATCCCAAAGAAATGCTTCGATTGAGCAACTTTGGGAGTCAGATAGCGCGTGTGCTGCCGGCACAGCGTTGCTAGCAGCACCGATCGCACTCGCAAAATCGATCTTGTTTGTAAATCAAGAATCGATAGATAAAGCTTTATTTAGATCGGACGGTGCGCGCAGAAGCCCCCAAGTCAAAAACCCCGATCGCAATTGGGGACAAGACAAGCTAAAAACTAGCAAGGCTTCAAAGGTTGGAGAGATTAAGAAGCTCGATCGTACTTGTATTTAAAAGAGTTTCTAACTCAAAAAATCAACACATTAGTGTTGAATCGAAAAATCTAACCCGCCATCCAAATTAGTGGAGAACAAACTCATGGCAAAAGAACGCCCACCATTAGAAGAGATGACTTTGCGACAACTCCGCAGAGTTGCTAGCGAATGTGGAGTCTCTCGCTACAGCCGGATGCGGAAATCGCAACTTCTGGCATCAATTCAAGAAATTCAGCGCAACAAGTTTTCATACAGTCCATCTCGCAAACTAGAGGCACAAGAAGCAGTGGAAGCAGCAAAGTTTGAACTAGGTCAAGAAGATAGAACAGGCGGTTCGTTGTCGTCCGTAGATGAAGGTTTAGCAGATTTGCCCAACGGTTACGGTGAAAGCCGGGTTGTTTTGATGCCCCGCGATCCAGAATGGGCTTACACCTACTGGGATATCCCCAACGATCGCAAAGAAGAATTGCGCCGCCAAGGTGGACAGCAACTCGCCCTGCGGATCTACGACGTTACAGATGTTAACCTCGACATCCAAAGCCCTCACAGCATTCAAGAATATCCCTGCGACGAACTGGCCCGCGAGTGGTACGTGCCAATCCCCGTTAGCGATCGCGATTATGCGATCGACATCGGCTATCGCTGTGCAGACGGCCGTTGGTTGGTGTTAGCGCGATCGGCAGAAGTCCGCGTCCCGCCCATCTATCCCAGTGACTGGATTGAAGACCAATTCATCACCCTCGACTGGGAAGAAGACTTGCGCGGCCAAACCTTCGCCGAACTGGTTCCCCCAGCCAAGAAAATGGCACAAGCAACCAATGGCGTCGGTTACAGCACCGGTAGCGCCATCTACGAACAAATTTTCGGCATGGCAGAATCGGCAGAATCGCTGCGCGTAGCAGGTTCCATGTTCGGTTCCATGCAGCACGTTGCAGGTTCGATCCAGCAATCCGCAATCCACGAACAAGCTTTGAGTTCCTACGTGTTCCCCTCCGGTGTTGGAATGTGGGCTGGGGCCGGAATCTCTGCCCTCACCGCGTCAGGTGTGGGTATGTCCGGCCTGACTGCCTCAGGTGTGGGTATGTCCGGCCTGACTGCCTCAGGTGTGGGTATGTCCGGCCTCACCATGTCCGGTGTCGGAATGTCTGGCCTCACGATGTCCGGTTTCGGTATGTCCTCCGGTGTCGGTATGTCGGGAGTTGGCTTTGCCGCCCCGATGCGCCCCCGCCAATTCTGGTTAGTTGCTGATGCTGAATTGATCGTCTACGGCGCCACCGAACCAGACGCCACCGTTTATGTAGGCGGACAACCAATCAAACTGAATGCTGACGGCACTTTCCGGTTCCAGATGTCTTTCCAAGACGGCTTGATCGACTATCCGATTTTTGCAGTAGCAGCAGATGGCGAACAAAATCGCGCCGTCCACATGAAATTCGAGCGCGAAACCCCTGAACGTCGCACCAACACTAAGGAAGATTCTGTTGTGGAATGGTTGGGCTAATCGTAAATGTCGATCGCGATCCCGGTAGGTGTTTGGGTTTGTGCCAATTTTTTAACCATCACAAGGCCTACCCGGAGCAAATGGCGATTTGTTAGGGTTAGTTTCAGACAACAACCCATAACACCCCCTATACACCGTTCTCCTATTTTGAGGAGCGGTGTTTTTTATATTTAGAAGGAAGATTTGACAGTTGACAGTTGGCAGTTGACAGAGGGAAGAAGGAAGAAGAATGATTTATTTGTAGGGTGCGTGAGGGCGAGAAATATTTCAATCCACACTTCGAGACTATTACTCACGCACCGCCCCACGATTCAATCAAGTCAAGGCCAAATGCCAGCGGAAACGATATTTGACAAGACTCTCGATATCTGCCTGTAGATAGATGTTTGCTTAACTTGCGATCGAACTTGTAATCTCAAAATTTGTACTTTTCACTCAATAATTATTAAGTAAGCTAAAGTTCACTTATATTTTCATTGCACAAACTCGGTAAATCCCGCAAAACGAAAGAAAGCGAGTTATGAGATCGGTAAGGCGATCGCACAGCCATATCTCAAAAGCCAATGCCAAAAATAAATTCCCCGCCCCAGCGAAGGCAAAAACGCCGCCGTCTTTTGGCCTTATTCGCTGTCACATTAGCAGCCGTCTTGCTGTTATTTATTCTGCCCGCACTGACTCAGCAGCCAGTTGTGCTGACGATGTTAATGCAAGGGCAAGACATTCTCAACTGGAAACCGTTTGTCAAAGAATTTGAGCAGAAAAACCGCGATATTCGCATCAACCTCGTCGAAGGGCCATTTGACACAAACCTGGTAGAAAATCTTTACACATCTGCCTTTCTTTTAGGCGAATCGCCCTACGACATCATCAACATGGATATCGTTTGGGTTCCCAAATTTGCCGCCGCAGGTTGGGTAAGGGATTTAACCGACAGAATTCCCCCCGAACAACTTGCAAAATTCATCCCCGGTAATGTCGAAGGCGGGCGGTATCGCGGCAGACTTTACCGAATTCCCCACGCTTCGGATGCCGGAATGCTTTATTACCGCAAAGACATTTTAAAACAAGCCGGAATTCCAGCACCAAAAAATTTTGAAGAGATGGTAAAAATCTCTCAAAACTTACAGAAACAAGGAAAAGCAACTTGGGGTTATCTGTGGCAAGGTAAGCAATATGAGGGAGTATCTGCGATGTTTGTCGAAGTGCTCTCGGGTTTCGGCGGCTTCTGGGCTAATCCTGAAACTTTGGAAGTTGGGTTAGATAAACCCGAGGCGATTAAAGCAGTGGAATTTCTCAAAAATACGATCGCCTCTGGCATCTCTCCACCGGGTGTTACTACCTACGGCGAAGAAGAAACCAGGCTGTTGTTTCAAAACGGCAAAGCGCTGTTTTTGCGAAACTGGCCCTATGTTTGGAAGCTAGCAAACGCCGAGGGATCTAAAGTGAGAGGCAAAATTGCGATCGAGCCAATGCTCAGCAGTATCGGTAAAACAGGCGGTTCCTGCTTGGGCGGCTGGGGCTGGGGAATATCCAAAACCTCAAAACATCCAGAACAAGCCTGGAAAGCAATTAAATACCTCACCAGCGAGGAAACCCAGCGCAAATTCATTTTAGAAACAGGTTTAGTTCCCAGTTACAAATCCCTATTTACCGACAAAGAAATAGTCGCCAAATATCCCCACTACCCGCAACTCCTAAAAGTAGTTGAAAAACCAGCTTTGCGCCCGCCCATAGCACAATACGCTCAAGCTTCTGATATTTTGCAGCGCTATTTGAGTTCAGCTTTTACCGGGAAAATGACTGCGACACAAGCAATGAAAGCGGCGGCTAGTGAAACTCGCAATTTATTAGGAAGGTTGACAGTTGACAGGTAGGGGCGGTGCCCCCGTGCCCGCCCTCTTAGCCGTAGGGTGCGTCGCCTGCGATAAATCCATCAAAAATCGATAATCTCATAGCGACGCACCTGTGCCATAGCTGGCATTACACAAACCCAACAATTATGTAACAGCCGTAGGGTGCGTCGCCTGCGATAAATCCATCAAAAATCGATAATCTCATAGTTACGCACCTGTGCCATAGCTGGCATTATACAAACCCAACAATTATAGCCTTTCTCAAAAAGATGAGGTATGACTGACAGCTTATATAACCCTTAAAGAGGGCTAAAGCCCAACAACGTACCTTATGTTTCTGAGAACCAACATAAATTAGGATTAAAAATATGCAAGCAGACAAAATGCGACAGCGCGAACAAAGAACCGGATGGATATTAGTAGCACCAGCATTGATAATTCTGCTGCTAGTATTTGCTTACCCAATCTTGCGCGCGTTTTGGCTGAGTTTATTCACCCAAAATCTTGGAACTGAATTAAAACTGGTTTTTTCCGGCTTTGCTAACTACGGTCGAATGTTAGGCGACGGGCGTTTCTGGCAAACTTTAAGCAACACCACAGTCTTTACTGTCGCCTCTGTTGTACTGGAATTAATTCTCGGCATGGGCATTGCTTTAGTCTTAAATCAATCTTTCACGGGGCGCGGCATTGTGCGGACAATTTCCCTGCTACCTTGGGCGCTGCCGACTGCATTGATGGGTGTAGCTTGGGCGTGGATTTTTAACGACCAATACGGCGTAATTAACGACATTTTACTGCGCTTGGGATTGATTCAAAAGAGCATTAGCTGGTTGGGAGATCCGACTTTGGCAATGATGGCAGTGATTGCAGCCGATATTTGGAAAACTACGCCCTTTGTCAGCTTGCTTTTGTTAGCAGGACTGCAATCGATTTCCGGTGATTTGTATGAAGCCCACGCCATTGACGGCGCGAGTAGTTGGCAGAGTTTCCGTCAAATTACTCTGCCGCTGCTGATGCCCCAAATTGTAATTGCTTTGCTGTTTCGATTTGCCCAAGCATTCGGCATTTTTGACTTGATTCAGGTGATGACGGGAGGGGGGCCGGCTGGAGCGACGGAGACGGTTTCTATCTACATTTACAGCACGGTGATGAGGTATTTAGACTTTGGGTACGGGGCCGCTTTGGTGGTGTGTACTTTTTTGCTGTTAGTGGCCGCAGTTGCGATCGCCAGTTACCTGTTATCGAGAGCCCGCGTCAATGCAGCCGGAGGAAATTAAATTATGTCGATCGCCCGCGAACAACCTACCACAAAAAAAACCTTTGAGATCCGGCAATTAATCTTGCCCCTATCAGCGATATTAATTGTCGCATATTTCCTCGCACCCATCGTGTGGCAGGTGCTGACTTCCTTCAAAGTAAACGCCGATATCTCAGCAATTCCCAACGTCTACATTCCCACACGGATTACCTTCGATCATTACCTGTCCTTATTCCAGCGCCGCCCCTTTGCACTTTACATTTTAAATAGCGCTTTTGTTTCCATTACTTCAACACTGCTGTGTTTAGCAGTAGGTGCTCCCGCAGCTTACGCATTAGCTAGATTGCGGCTGTGGGGCGAGAGAATTATTCTGGCAACTGTGACAATTGTGACGCTATTTCCGGCGGTGTTGCTGTTTTTAGGATTGTTGGAAATAGTCAAAGCTTTGGATTTAGGAAATAATTATTTAGCCTTAATTATTCCATACACAGCCATCAATCTACCGCTAACAATTTTGGTAATGCGGAGTTTCTTTCAACAACTGCCAAAAGATTTAGAAGATGCGGCTAAAGTTGACGGCTACAACACTTTTCAAATGCTGTGGCAAATCGTGCTGCCGATGACATTTCCCGCCTTGGTTACAACCGGAATTCTGACATTTATTTCAGCTTGGAACGAGTTTATTTTTGCACTGACATTTATGACTCGCGAATCTCTCAAAACAATTCCCGTCGCCACCGCTCAACTCAGCGGTGCATCAGTCTTTGAGATTCCCTACGGCCCGATCGCAGCAGCAACCGTTTTAGGAACCTTACCCTTAGTTTTGCTAGTTTTGGTGTTCCAAAGGCGGATAGTTCAGGGTTTAACAGCCGGAGCAGTAAAAGGATAGTCATTAGTCATTAGTCATTAGTCATTAGTCATTAGTCATTAGTCATTAGTCATTAGTCATTAGTCATTAGTCATTAGTCATTAGTCATTAGTCATTAGTCATTAGTCATTAGTCATTTATTTTGTAGGGCGGTGCCCACCCTCTTCGTTGTCAGTTGTAAGAAATAACAAATAACAAATAACAACAGTCAACAGTTAACAGTCAACATTCAACAGTTTAAAAATCATGGCAAAACTGCAACTAAAAAACCTGAATAAAACCTACAGCCCCAAAGTTGTACCCGTAAAAGACATTAGCTTAGAGGTCAATGAGGGCGAATTTCTGACCTTGCTGGGGCCATCCGGGTGCGGCAAATCTACCACGCTGCGGTTGATTGCAGGGTTGGAACAGCCCACTAGAGGCGAGATTAGAATTGGCGATCGCGATGTGACATATCTCAGACCGGGCGATCGGGATATTGCAATGGTATTTCAAAGTTACGCGCTGTATCCGCACATGACAGTGTACGACAATATGGCATCTAGCCTCAAACTCCGCAAAATCTCCTCCAGCGAAATCAACCGCTTAGTGACAGAAGTTGCAGCATCCCTCGGATTGACCGAATTAGTCGATCGCAAACCTGGAAAACTATCAGGCGGACAGCGGCAGCGAGTAGCCCTCGGACGCGCCTTAGTGCGCCAACCAGAAGTATTTTTGCTCGACGAACCTTTAAGCAATCTCGATGCCTTATTGCGGGAAAAAGTGAGGGCCGAACTCAAACAATTGTTTTCATCCCAAAAAGCCCCTGTAGTGTACGTTACCCACGACCAAACCGAAGCAATGACACTTTCTACAAAAGTCGCAGTTCTTAACAGCGGCAGCGTGCAGCAATTAGACCCGCCACACTTGATTTATAACCGTCCGGCAAATCAGTTTGTAGCTGGTTTTGTAGGCAGCCCGCAAATGAATTTGCTAGTGCTTAAATGCCAGGGAAATTTTGCGATGTTGGGCGATTCTGGAGTTCCGCTACCAAATCTGCCGACAGTCCCACCAGAGATTGTCTTGGGAATTCGCCCGGAACACCTGGGCTTTGCAGGTGTAGAAGCCAGGAAGAAGCCAGATCCAGAGGCAATTAAAGGTGAGGTTTATTTAGTAGAAAACTTGGGAATGCAAAATTTAGTTAGCGTCCGAGTTAAAGGTTTGGAATCAGTAACGGTGCGCGCTTTGCTCCCAAATGACCGTCAGTGGAGTTCCGAAATTGTCGAGCTGGTTTTTCCGTCTCAGTTGCTGCACTGGTTTGATGTCAAAACTGGCGATCGCCTGAAATGAAAATTTTGCCTTTATAACACGATCGATTGAAAACAGTCTAACCCTGTGCTGAAAAATAATGTTTCTGCTTTTAACTAAGTTATGACTTTAGTAAGAGGTAGAAGTATTTTGCTGCTGTTAAGGTGATATTTGTGTTTGAAAAAGCTAGTTGACTGATATCGTTTCCGTTCGATTGCCATCACAAAAAATGTTTGTAGTGCGGACTTAAGTCCGCCAAATGCTGCGGACTTAAGTCCGCACTACAAACCAGTCTGATTGCGGTTAATCGAGCGGACGCGATATGACGCATGAGTTGGGTTTTGATAGGTTTTATCGATCGCCTACAACTCTAATTCTGTAGCCAATTTCAAGTTAAAGCCAAACTAGGCTTTAGCAATTAGGCGATCGCAAATAAACTACGCCTGACGCTCTTATCTTCTTAGAAACCGGGCTTTTTACGTTTGTCAGGGTGCTAACAAAAGATTTTGATTAAAAACCCGGTTTCTGACCCCCTGTGGGTCTAAGACTGAATAAACTAAGGCTGACGCTCAAAAACCCAGTTTCTCCTGAGAAATTGGGTTTTTGAGTTGGCAGCATTTTATGTTAAATTGTATCGCGAATGCTAGCATCGGTATTGTATTGTGCGATCGTTCGGGCGGTGCCGAGAGTGCTCACAGTCTCATAGTCGGTAGTTAAAGATTTATCGCACTCGCGCACCCTACTACTTGTTTATTTGTGACGATAATCACATGAAGAACAAACATCTTAACAGTCTTTGGTTGGCAGGCCTGCTGTTGTTCGTGCCGATTTGTCCGGGGACAATTGCCCGCGCTCAAATTTCCGAAACTTCCGATACTAACGCGAGTCCAAAAACCTTCCTCAAAGATGAACTGTATTTTGGCTTAACTAAACCCGGAGGCGAGACAATTTCTGAGTCAGAATGGCAGGAGTTTGTCAAGGAAGTTATTACCCCTCGTTTTCGGGAAGGGCTAACTATATTAGACGGTTCCGGGCAGTTTCTCAACCAGGGCGGAATATTGATTCGAGAAAACTCTAAAATAGTTATTTTGATTTATGAAAGCAGCCAGGAAAAAAATCGAGCTATTCAGGAAATTATCGAAAATTACAAGCGCAGGTTTCAGCAGGAGTCAGTGCTGCGAACGACCAGCCCAGTTAAGGTTTCTTTCTGATTAGCTCATCCAATCAGCTTATTTATGATATTATCACAGATGGGTCTAAAACCCCGTCCTTATAGGACGGCTTGGTAAGTAAAACTATAAACCTTAAACCCTCTTTCCTAAAGAAATGTAAAAAGTACAAACACGCAAGCCTTTCACTATATACTAATAACAGATCAAGAAAAGGAGGATTTAAAATTGTTGAGTAACTATGTATACAAGTTGCGTCCAAATCAAACACAAGACTTAAAAATGTCTAATTGGGTGGATATGTTGCGAAGCCATTTCAACTGGTGTCTTAATGACAGGATAACTCAGTATAGCCAACATTTCATTCAAGGCAACTATTGCGACATTAGGAGCAAAAGTGAATCCTGTCCGTTGACCAGTTGTGTCAGTAAAAACGGTGCCACTGGGGAACCTTGGAAAATAGGCAAAACAGATAAAAAGGGGAAAGTTAAAAACCCTCGGCGCAACCCAGGCGAGATTCAAATCACAGCGTTGCCCCAATTGAAAGCAGCTAGACCCTGGTTTGCCGGGATAGATTCGACAGTTCTACAACAGAACGTCAAACGGTTAGACACTGCCTATAATAATTTTTTTGACGGACGCGGCTTTCCTAAATTCAAGAATCGCAACAATTTCACTTCCTTCACATTTGTGATGGGGGTAAAAATACAAGGTAGTAAAATTTACTTGCCAAAGTTAGGTTGGATGCGTTTCCACAACTCGCGCCCAATTCCTGGTGGCTTTACCATTAAAGCTTGTGCGGTAAGAAAGCGACAGAATGGGTGGTATGTATCCGTCCGCATTGAGGACAAGTCTGTCCCCGATTACACGACAAAACCTCTCAAAGATGTCGTCAAGGTAATTGGTTGCGATATGGGAATTACAAAATTAGTCCATCTATCAGATGGAACTCAAATTAAAAATCCCAAGTTTTCAGCCACTAAAAAAGCTAAACGCACACTGAGAATTAGACAGAGACAAGTCAGTCGAAAAGCAAAAGGGAGTAATAACCGCAAAAAAGCAGCTAAAAAACTAGGGCTTTTCCACCAAAGAATTAGCAATAAGCGCCAAGCTTACCAATGGAAGGTTGCCAATAAAATAGTGTCACGTAACGTTGACGCGATTGCTCTAGAGGAATTGAATATTTCCGGCATGATGCGCCGATGTCGAGTGAAGGTGGACGAAAAAACAGGTAGATTTCTGAAAAATGGGCAATCAAGGAAGAGAGGTTTAAACCGTTCTATTTCTGATGCAGGCTGGGGCGAGTTAATACTGAAGATTGAGTATCTGGCTGCAAAGCAAGGAAAAATCTTAATCAAGGTTAATCCCAAATACTCTAGTCAAGAATGTCGGAATTGCGGTCACATCGACAAGTCTAATAGAGATGGCGAAAAGTTCATTTGCACTGAATGTGGCTACCACGAACACGCTGATATAGGTGCAGCAAAAACTATTCGCGATCGAGCTTTACATTTGGTACGCGGGGACTCCGCGAAACCTGGCGTTCGCGCCTAAACGCCCAGAAGATATCCTCGCGCTCGATTGAGCAAACGTGAGGAGTCTGGGAACCCTGGAAACAGGGAAATTGAGGTAGAAATTCCTCAAGAATCCTCGCACCTTCAGGTCGAGGAGTGTCAAGATATTATTCGTAGTAATCAAGGTCACACCCTCAGAGATAAGTAGGGTGCGGGTGCATTCAACAGTTGACAGTTGACAGTTGAGGAGCGACCTCTACCTAGAAGGAAGAGGATTGGAATAATGAATAGTCTGATTTTAATTTGTCCCTCAAAGACTTGGGGCTTTCAACCAATTCTTTCTGCTAAAAATTAGAATTTGTGAGTATCGATCGCACATTGCAAAAAATCGCCAGAAAAACCAGCCGGGGAGAAAACACAAATATGACGAACGATGGCAACCCAAAAGCCCAAGCGCCGGATAACGATGAGATTAAAAAAAATTTGGACGGTATTGGGAAAGCTTTGATTGTGAGCGTGGCTTGGTCTTACGCAGAGGCATTGGAGCGAACAAAACGAAATCGAAAAGAACAGAAAGCTACGCCAGAATCTCAACCAGAATCTCAACCAGAATCTCAACCAGAATCTTAGACATCCGCCGCTGCGAAAACAGCGCGATCGCTTTCATCTCAAAAAAGCGAGCGATCGCGCGCACCGGCGAACCATCACAATCATCGCGATCGAAAACATTGGAACTCAGATCTTGCACCTTTCTCAATTAGCTTTTTATGAACAGGCTTTCCGGCCTGTTCCACAAGAAAATTCATTTTTTGTGGAACGGGCTTCTAGCCCGTTCTTGAGAATGGTGCAAGATATGAGTTGGAATCGACTTTTTCGGCAGATTCCCGAAATTGTAGCGGTTTGTATGCCATATTACGTCAATATATTTTATTTTCCAAAAATGGATTCAAATTAAACAAAGCACGGTTTTATGGCTACAGTGTACAAAAGAAACAACCAATTTTGAGATCGGTCTCATGTCTAATTTAAAAATGATTGGCAAAGCGATCGCAGGTGGCATTTGCTTCGGCATCCTCGCCAGCAGCTTCAACGGCGCGCAAGGCCCAGCATCCGCAGCATCACCAACAAATGCCGAAGCAGCAGCCCCCGCCGCTAGCAATATCGACAAGCAACTTCTAGGTCAATGGCAAGGTACAATCCCCTCCGGTCAGTCTTTCACCTTCGTCTTTGCCCCAGAAGGCAAATTGTTCATGATGGGTAAATGCCCCGACGGAGCTCCCTGCGCCAAAGAAACGAGGTATAAAGTTAATCTCGCTGCAAAACCGATGCACCTGGATGTCAGCCTCAACAAGACCGAAACCGTTGAGACTATTTTTGAGTTGACTCCCGAAGGTCAAATGCGCCTTCAGGTGGAAGGCACAAATCCCGGGCTGCCAAGACCGAATTCCTTAAACGACCAAGCAACCGTGTTTCAAAAGGTCTCCGAGACGACGGCACTGCCTGCTGGCACTCAAGTCATCCGTTATTGAAGAAAATTCTTCCCAGGCATTCGGCAGTTAAGTAGTTCTGGGTTTTGAGTTTTGGGTGTTATGGCAGTTTTCAATTCTCTGAAATATAGTAGGGAAACTCAACCGATCGCATTGGTGTCAACTTAAGGTCAAAAGTAGTCACAGACTGCTGGCAAGAGCATTAAAGCCCGATCCCCCCTAGCCCCCCTTAAGAAGGGGGGGACAGGAATCTTCTCAAAGTCCCCCTTCTTAAGGGGGATTTAGGGGGATCTAGACTAGGCATAGAAATGAGATTTATCAAGGGTTTTAGTCTTAAGTTGACACTAATCGGCAGTGCGCCGTGTCCCTAACCGAGCATCTGTAACTTGGCAAGCAGGAAAATCGCCATCAGTTAAAGAATTTCAAATTTCAGAAAATCTCAGACTTTCCTCAGGCCTTGAGGCTGAGATATGTCAAAATCCACTTAATCTCTTTTTAACTTTTGCCATAGACTTCCATGAGTGAAACCGTCCTAGAAGTTCGCAACCTGCGGGTTGAATTTCAATCTGCGGATGCAGGCAATGCGTCCGCAACAGTCAAAGCTGTTGACGGCATTTCCTTTGAGGTGAAGCGAGGGCAAACTCTGGGAATTGTCGGAGAGTCGGGTTCGGGAAAATCGGTAACATCCCTGGCTGTTATGGGTTTGCTGTCAAGTTCGCTAACGAAAATCCAGGGCGAAATTTGGTTTTCTCCGGCAGCAGACGGCGCTAGCCAGCAGCGTGTCAATCTGCTGGAAATGCCGGATAGGGAAAAACAAACCTACCGGGGCAGCCAGATTGCGACGATTTTTCAAGAGCCGATGAGTTCGCTAAATCCCGTTTTTACGATCGGATTTCAACTCACAGAAGCCATTTGTCTCCACCAAAAGATATCCCAGACAGCAGCGCGGCGCAAAGCTGCTTCGCTATTGCAAGAGGTGAAGCTGCTACCGGCGGATGAGGAACTGCGGCAGCGCTGTTTGGCTTTGCGGCAAGAAGCAGGTGCCCAGGACGATCGCGATTTCATGCAGCTCGTCAACGGTCAAAAACAAGCTATGCTCGATCGCTATCCCCACGAACTCTCCGGCGGCCAAATCCAGCGCGTGATGATTGCGATGGCCATTTCTTGCAATCCCACTTTATTAATTGCTGACGAACCGACAACGGCCTTAGACGTAACCGTGCAAGCCACAATCTTAGCTTTGCTGCGCGAGTTGCGGGACTCTAGAGGCATGGCAATGATTTTTATTACCCACGATTTAGGCGTCATTGCTGAAATTGCCGATACGGTGGCAGTGATGTACCGAGGTAAAATTGTTGAATGCGGCGCGATCGAGCAAATTTTCAGCAATCCCCAACATCCTTACACAAAAGGTCTCTTAGCTTGCCGCCCAACTCTCGAACGCCAAATGCGCCGCTTACCGACAGTTTCCGATTTTATGGAAGTCACTACAAATGCTAGCGGCGAATTGGTAATTGTCGAGAAAAATGTCGATTTAGATGGCGACAGCAGCGGCGGACTTTCCACTTTTCCCACCGGAAAACCCCCTCGTCTGCCACATATTGGCGAGCCTTTGCTAGCTGTTAATAACTTGCGAGTCGGTTTTCCGGTGCAAGGAATGTTTGGCGAAACTAAACGCTTGTTTATGGCAGTCAACGATATTTCTTTTGAGGTTTATCCGGGCGAGACTTTGGGTTTAGTCGGCGAATCTGGCTGCGGTAAATCAACTTTAGCGAGAGCATTGCTGCAATTAATTCCGATATCCAGCGGTAAAGTGTTTTTTGAAGGCCAAGAAATTACCCCTCCTGCCAAAAGTAGTTCCCGAGGGCAGTGGATGGCTAATCATCGGCTCAAAAAAGAGTACGATCGCCAATTGCGAAGGCTGAGGCGCGATTTGCAAATTATCTTTCAAGACCCTTATAGTTCTCTCGATCCGCGCTTGAGTGTTGGGGAGGCTGTGATGGAACCGATGGTGATTCACAGCTTTGGCAAAAACCAGAAAGAACAGCGCGATCGCGCGGCTTATTTGTTGGATAGAGTGGGTTTAAATCCCGATTTTATGCGGCGCTACCCCCACGAATTTTCCGGGGGACAGCGGCAGCGAATTTGTATTGCTAGAGCTTTGGCTTTGAATCCTAAGTTTATTATTTGCGATGAATCGGTTTCTGCATTGGATGTATCCGTGCAGGCGCAAGTTTTAAATTTGCTCAAGGAGTTGCAAACAGAGTTTGGACTGACTTATATTTTTATTTCTCACGATTTGAGCGTGGTCAAGTTTATGAGCGATCGCGCGATCGTCATGAACAAAGGTAAAATCGAGGAAATTGGCACAGCCGAGCGTATTTACCGCCAACCGCAGCAAGCTTACACGCGGCAACTGATAGCTGCTATTCCTGCGGGGAATTTAGATCGAATTCGGCAACAGCAGTTAGGTCGCCAATCTGCTTTGTCTGCTGCGAATGCGCCCCTCTCGCCTGGGGATGAATCGCAACAAATTTGATATTATCTAGCTAGCTAAATTAACCCCGAGCCTTTGGCAGCATCGGACTAAATTCCTCATCCAACCAATTTGATTGTGGTGGTTTGATGGGATACAATTCTAACCAAATCCCAGAATTCAGGCTACATATAAATTGTGCCAAGGAGCTGTAGGGCAACGGAATTGGCCTCTCCAGCGCGGGGTTGTGGGAATTTTAATAATTAATATCAGATTGATGATTGTAGCAAGAGTTTTGTGAAATTGTATTAAATAGTTGAATTTTTCCTAATCAAAATTCAACACTTCCGATCGATTCGGGCCCTTCGACTTGCTGCGGCTCCCCTCGGCTCCGCTACTTCGGCTACGCGGTTATCGAGCTCTCGTCGAGATACACCACAAGTCGGAGCAAGACGCCGTTGTCGAGATCTTGTGGAGATACAGCACAAGTCGCGAGCAGCCAAGATTCCAAATTCCCAATTACCCAGGAACAGAGGAATTTAACTAACAACTGCTACCAACATTTTTTATTGTATTTTCATAAATCAACAGTCGATCTTCATTTTAACTTCAGAATTAATAAGTAGTATCAAATTTGGTTGAATTTGACGGAGAGTCCGGGTTTTTTAACCAGCAGTCAGGGAGTTCGCCGCAGTATTTTAGTACATCAAATCCGGTCATAACTTACGCAAAAAGTGGTTTGACACGATACTCTTACGCGGTAATCTGCTTCAGGCTCACTCTAGATAATTAAATTTTGCGTCCTGGACTAGCTAGATTAGGCCAAATGTCCAATGACCAACAGCAATATCTAGTCCATTATCAAAGATAAACCCTTTATGCCCTTAGAAAAAATGATAAAAGCCGCACCGCAGCTAAAAAAATATTACTCGCTAATTCCGTAAATACACTTAATTTTATGGTTTTGTTGCAGGGATTAAGGAAAAATTTCAAATACTTGATTTCCCAATAGTTAGGAAAACTTACAGTATTTTAACATCTTTAGAGTTGTTTTTAAGTCTTAACTCATCAAAAATTAAACTTATTCAAAAAAATGAAAGATCTAGTTCATATAGAAGAATCACAAAACACTAAATTGTTTAAATTCCTGCAACTATTATTGATAAAATTAACGGCAGCAGTCACCAGCAGACAGAAGGCAGAATGCAGTATGCAGTATGAACAAACAATCAGCCTCGCGACGATCGCCTCAGGTAGTGTATTCTCAGTTGCGAGCGTGGTGCTGCTTGTATTAAACGGGTTGCTGGTAGCCGGGAGCGGTGATAATTTGTGCAATAGCCAACTCGCCCTGGGATGTTTGGCCGTAGCCAATATTGTCATGTTGGTGGTGTCCGCGCGATCGCACGTCTCTGCTGTCGCAGCCTACAACGATCGCCAATCCAGCAAGTTCAACCAGGGCGATCGATTTTTTAGCCTGTCGCCAGATATGCTCTGCGTCGTTGGTTTTGACGGTTATATCAAGCACATCAACCCAGCAGCCGAAAAAATCCTCGGCTATTCTTCAGCCGAAATGGTGGGCAAACTCTTTATTGAATTCGTGCATCCAGACGATCGCGAAACTACTCTCAAAGAAGCTGAAAGGATTGCTGCGGGGAATAATAGCATTGGGTTTGAAAACCGCTGGCGGTGTCGCGAAGGGTATTACAAGTGGATAGCCTGGACTGCTAGCACTTTCAGTGAAGAAGAATTGATGTATGGTTTTGGTCGCGACGTTACCGATCGCAAGCTCGTGCAAGAGTCACTCCAGCACAGCAATTCAATCTTGCGTTCCGTGATTGAAAGCACGCCGGATGTCATTTTTGTCAAGGATATTCAAGGCCGCTACGCGATCGTAAATTCTGCCGTAGCTCAATTTCTTGAAAAATCGATCGAGGCAATTATAGGCAAAGACGATACAGAATTATTTCCTGCTGAAACAGCTCAAAAAATTATAGAGTTAGACAACAGGATCGTGACAACGGGACAATATTTAAATTATGAAGAAATTATCCCAAAGGAAGGAGAAAAGCGGACGCTGCTAACCACAAAATGCCCTTGGAAAGACGCAGAAGGAAATATTATCGGCGTAATTGGCGTATCTCGCGACATCACCGATCGCAAAGCAATAGAAGCAGCACTACAAGAGAGCAATATCCTCTTTGAAAACGTCATAGAAAGTACAGGCGATCGCATTTTTGTCAAAGATATTCAGGGCCGCTACCTATTGGTAAATTCTCAGACTGCTGGCATTATCGGCAAGCCAAAATCAGAAATTATTGGCAAAATTGATGCAGAATTATTTCCGCTGGAGATTGCAAATGTCCTGGCGGAAAATGACCGCCGGATCTGGCAATCTGGGATTGAGGAAACCATCGAAGAAGTAGTAAAAGATAGTGAGGGCAACATCTTGACATTTCTTGCTACCAAAAGCCCTTTGCGCGATCGCTCTGGAAACATCACGGGCGTGGTGGGAGTTGCTCGCGATATTAGCGATCGCAAACAGGCAGAAGCCGCCCTGCGGCGAAGCGAAGAGCGGTTGCAGCTAGCTCTTTGGGGCTCCGACAGCGGAATGTGGGATTGGAATATAGTTACTGATGAAATGTATTGCAACCACGAGTACAGTGCTTTGTTGGGCTACGAACCAGAGGAACTACAAGCAAATGCAATCGGTTTGTCACAGCTAGTTTATCCCGACGATTTACTGGTATTGAACCAGAAATTAAATGCCTATTTGGAAAATTCAGAAAATGGCTATGCTGTTGAGCATAGAATGTTAGCTAAATCCGGCGAATTTAAATGGATTTTGGCGCGGGGGAAAGTCGTAGAAAGAGATGAAAATAATGCTCCGGTGAGAATGATTGGCACTATTTCTGATATTGGCGATCGCAAACAAGCCGAAAAATCCCTGCAAGAAAGCGAGCAAAAATATCGGTGTTTAACCGAAGCCACCTCCCAAATTATTTGGGATACTACCGGCGCAGGCGAAGTTGTCACCGAACAAACAGGATGGAGTGCATTTACGGGAGCGACTTACGACGAAATTAAAGGATGGGGGTGGCTCAATAACATCCATCCCGACGACAGAGAATATACTGCCAGGATGTGGTCTGAGGCACTTGCCGATCGCACCTTATTCGCAATAGAACACCGCTTGCTGCGGCACGACGGCGAGTACAGGTATATGAGCGTGCGCGGTATACCCGTATTGAATGCAGATGGCAGCATTCGCGAGTGGGTAGGAGTACACGCTGACATTACCCCAGCCCGGCGCGCCGAGGCAGAAATGTGGCAGCAAAAAGAATTTCTGAGCAGCATCTACGACAGTGTGGACTACAGTATTTTCGTACTAGATGTCGGCGCAGACGGAGAATTTCGCTACGCCGGCTGGAATCGAGCAGCAGAGTTACTCGTTAACATCAGCAAGGAGGAAGGATGCGGCAAAACTCCAGAAGAACTTTTCCCAGCATCTACGGCAGCGTTTTTCCGGCAGAAATTAAGAGAATGCCTGCTCAAAAATAGATCTCTTTCTTACGAAGAAGCTGTTAGTTTTGAAACTCACGAAGTGTACTTTATGACAACTCTGACTCCGTTGCGAGACGAATTTGGGAAAATTTGTCGCATTGTGGGAAGTGCTACCGATATTACAGAACGCAAACAAGCCGAAGCACAATTGCGCGAACAAGAAGAATTTTTAAACAGCATCTATAACGGATCGAATCAAGTTATTTTCGTGGTAGATGTCGGCGCAGACGGAGAATTGCGCTATGCAGGTTGGAATGCAGCTACAGAAGCATCTACAGGCATTTTGAGCGCTGATGTCAAAGGCAAAACTCCCGAAGAAGTGTTTCCCCCAGCAGTAGCAGCAGATTTTCGGCAAAGATACCTCGATTGTTTAGCCGCAGACAGCTCGATTTATTACGAAAATAGCGCCGAATTGGCAGGTGTAGAAAATTGGTTTATCGTAACTCTGACGCCCCTGCACGATGCCTCTGGCAGCATCTACCGAATTATTGGTAATTCCACCGACATTACGGATCGAAAACTTGCAGAAGCAGCGCTGCAAGCTAGTCAGCATTTTGTTGAGCGCATTGCCGATACCAGTCCGAATATTCTCTATGTTTACGACGAAATAGAGCAGCGAAATGTGTACGCCAACCGCGAAATCACCGACCTCCTCGGCTATACAGTTGCAGAAGTTCAAGAAATGGGCAGCAATCTGTTGCCGACAATTATCCACCCTGAAGATTTAGCTAAATTTCCCAGATATATCCAGCAAATAGAAAATGCTCCCGACGGCGAGGTGGTTGAGTACGAATATCGGGTGCTCGACAGACAAAATAGTTGGCGCTGGTTAGTCAGTCGCGATATTGTATTTAGCAGAACAGAGTCGGGCAAAATCCAGCAGCGTCTCGGTGTTGCTGCCGACGTTACAGATCGCAAATTCGCAGAACAAGCTTTAGCAGAACAATTGAAACTTTCTTCATTCACAGCAGATGTGGGAATAGCTCTGACTGAAAACCGCACTTTACCTGAAACTTTGCAAAACTGCACCAATGCAGTTGTGCGCCATTTGGATGCTGCGTTTGCTCGGATTTGGACGCTGAATGAAGAGGGAAATGTCTTGGATCTGCAAGCAAGCGCGGGCCTCTATACTCACATTGACGGCGCTCACAGCCGCATTGCTGTCGGTGAATTCAAGATTGGTTTAATCGCCCGGGAGCGACAACCTCACCTCACTAATTCTGTGCAAGAAGATGCCCGAGTCAGCGACAAAGAATGGGCGAAACGAGAAGGAATGGTGGCTTTTGCTGGATATCCGTTGATTGTTGACAATCAGTTGGTGGGAGTAATCGCCATGTTTTCTCGCCAGGAGTTAACGGAATCTACGCTGATTTCTTTTGCCTCAGTTGCCGATTCGATCGCCCTGGGAATCAAGCGCAAACAAATAGAAATTGCTCTCGCGGCTCAAAAGCAAACTTTGAGGGGAATTATTGACAATGCTCCCATCTGGGTGTGGATGGCAAATGCTAGCGGGCGGATGTTATTAGTCAACAAAACTTTCTGCGAAGATGTAGCTATTCCCGAAGAGCTGTTCTTAGCAGCCTCTCACTATTCCGAAGTTTTTGGATTAGAAGCATCTGCTAACTGCATGGTATCAGATGCACAAGCCTGGAGCCAAGATACTCCCTGTTATTCTGAAGAATTGCTCCAGTTGGTTGACGGTGAATACCACCAGTTGGAGGTTATTAAAACTCAGGTCAAAGATGATTGCGGTAATGCGATCGGCTTGATCGGTTTGGGTTTGGACGTAACGAAACAAAAAGAAGCTCAAA
>NZ_JAHRFA010000045.1:0-27724 GCF_020883045.1 Microcoleus sp. CAWBG58
AACCTATTCCATGGTTACAGCTAACCGTTTTTGGTCGCAAATCTTCGGAATTGCTTTCTCCAACAAACGTTGGTTGCACTTCTTCATGCTGTTCGTACCCGTCACAGGCTTGTGGATGAGCTCCATCGGTATCGTCGGTTTAGCATTAAACCTGCGTGCTTATGACTTCGTATCACAAGAATTGCGCGCTGCTGAAGATCCTGAGTTTGAAACTTTCTACACTAAGAACATTCTGCTTAACGAAGGCATTCGTGCTTGGATGGCTCCGACCGACCAACCCCACGAAAACTTCATCTTCCCTGAAGAAGTTCTACCTCGCGGTAACGCTCTCTAATCAGTGCGAAGTATCAAAAATTGCAACATTTTGAAAGGGTAAGATAAATTAGTTTAGGCTTTACCCTCAATGTTTAAAAAGCTCCTGCCGTTCGGTAGGAGCTTTTTTGATTTCAGTATTTCGATCGCACATTTCCTCCTTTATACCCGCCCAACAGAAAAAGCAATCTGCTCAAAAGCTCGTTAGCGAAGTCCTCGAAGAGGATCGTCCGCTGATTGCTGTAGAGATCGATACAATATTTGGTGCACATCTTGCGAAAATATTAATTTGCATCCCCCCACTTCTAATTCCTTGTGTTATTCTAATAATTGTGACTGCTGAAATGATACTCAGAACGCAGGTTCTTTCGGTTACGCTGGCAAAAGCTAGCGCACAAATCCTCACACCAAATCTTGTATTTGGGTGAGGTGCGTTCACAGATAAAGCCATTTAGCTAATCCTGGAGGTGATGCCCATGATAGAAAGTAGTAAATGCATGGGTCATCAGATTGGAAACTACCGGCTGTGCGCCGGGGCCGCTCACTAGCAGTCAGCCGTCGTTTCCAACTGGAAACGAATTCCATCGGGAACCAGGCTCAGCTAGGGATTCTCCCGGCAGTCAGGTTCTAATCTGAAGACCCGCTAGACCGCTCTCACCTCAAATAGTGTTAAATCTTAAGTATTAAAACTTGAGCCTCAACACTATTGGTGAGAGCGGATAGTTTTTGGTCGGATTTTTTATAGGTGTGTTAATCTCCCAAAAAGCTCATCGCAAAATAAAAAAAATTATGGCAGATTTACTTAGCGATACTGAAATTCAAGAACGCGCCAGTCAATTATCGGGCTGGACGGTGGAAGGTAAGCAACTGCGGTGTACCCGTTTATTTAAAGATTTTATCGGCGCGATCGCCTTTGTGAATAAGTTGGTCGCCCCCTCAGAAGCGGCAGGACATCACCCCGACATAGAAATCTCCTATAACAAAGTAACAGTTAACTTGACAACTCACGATGCCGGAGGCTTAACTGAGAAAGACATGGCGCTAGCCCAAGAGATTTCTGCGCTAAATTAGCTAGTTCGGCCCGAATCCCCACCCCATATTGTTTACAGATTGGGGTGGGATGAAACCCAAGTTGATTGAGGTGGGATGGTTGACCAATCCCGTAGGGCTCGGAAGCCATCACCGCCGAAATCGACAATCTTTGATATCATTGAACCACAGTGGGGCCCGACGTGTTCCTCACTATAAAACGCCGTAGAGAGAAACAGTTTGGAGTATCTCGAAGGAAGATCTAGATATCCTTTACAGGACTCAGATGCCCAAACTATATTGCTTGCAATTAGTGTGGGAGCGTCACAAGAGTTCTCATTTTCCTAGCCGCCACTGCATCTAGCGACAGTCCCAACAGCAGAAAGCCCGCTCAAAAGAAAATATCGACTCTGGGTTAAAATCGGGTGTGAGAAAGTCGAGATGCAACAAGTCCAATGTATTAAAGGCTATTCGCCATCCTCCGACCATGATCGTATTTGAAAGGCCAGAGTTCTTGAACGAATCTGCTCAAAGAACAGAGCTAATAGAAAAGCTTTTGGATATTGGCGCGGCGCTCTCTAGCGCCCCCGATTTGGGCGGCTTGTTAAACTTGATTTTATCCAAAAGCCGGGAAATCACCTACAGCGATGCGGGCAGCGTTTACTTAGTAGATCACAGCGACGAAAAATCTAAGTTGCTGTTCAAGGTAGCCCAAAACGGTTCTAAACCCAGACTGTCGTTTAAGGAGTTTGCCCTGCCGCTGACAGACAAAAGCTTGGCAGGATACGTGGCAATTACAGGTCAAAGTTTGAACCTGTCTGATGCCTATGACTTGCCCCCCGACGTACCCTACCAACTAGATACGAGTTTTGACAGGGATATTAATTACCGTACTTGCTCGGTAATGGTGTTGCCGATGCAAAACCGACAGGGCGAGACAATAGGGGTACTGCAACTGATCAACCGCAAAACAAAGCCAGATGAGGTGCTAACGGCAGAGAATGCCTGGGAATCAACGCAGCAGTATTCCGAGTGGGAAGAAAGGATAGTTCGATCGCTCGCTTCTCAAGCAGCAATCTCGATCGAACGCAATCAACTCCAAGAAAGCATAGAACACTTGTTCGAGGGCTTCGTCAAAGCAAGCGTGCAAGTCATAGAAGCTCGAGATCCATGTACCTTCGGCCATTCAGAACGAGTCGCAGCCCTGACAGTACGCCTGTCAGAAGAAGTAAACGCCGTCAGCAGTGGATGGCTTCGTTCTATTTACTTTAACAACCGTCAAATTCAAGAAATTCGCTACGCCGCCCTGCTGCACGATTTTGGCAAAATCGGAGTACCAGAAGCAGTTTTGACCAAGCAGAAAAAGCTCTACCCCTCACAGCTAGAAATCATTCGCCACCGTTTCGCCCTAGCTCAGCGGACGCTGGAAATGGAATGCGTCCAGTCTAAATATAAATATTTGCTAGAGCATTCAGCTTACCGAAAACACCCAGACTCTGGCCCCGAGTGCGCTAAGTGCCAGGAAATAGAACAGCTAGACACGTCGCTAGCAGAGGCAAAAACCAGATTGGCAGAATATTGGGAAGTCCTGCTAGAGGCCAACGAACCTCACATTTTGGCAGAAGAACCCCTAGCTCAACTGCTAGAACTTTCTCGGCAAACTTACAGAGATATAGACGGGGCAATTAAACCCCTGCTGAGTCCAGACGAAATCGTGCAATTGATGGTGTCGAGGGGCAACCTGACGCCGGCAGAACGATCGGCGATCGAATCCCACGTAACTCACACTTACGAATTTCTCAGCCAAATTCCGTGGACAAAGGATCTAAAAAATGTTCCCCAAATAGCCTACGGACACCATGAAAAACTCGACGGGACAGGCTATCCGCGAGGTTTAACACAGACAGAAATCCCCATTCAAGCGCAATTAATGACGATCGCCGATATTTATGACGCCCTAACAGCGGGCGATCGCCCCTACAAACGAGCTTTGCGAACAGATGCAGCAATGAAAATTTTGCGGCAAGAAGCAGCTCACAACAAAATCAACGCCGATTTATTGGAACTATTCGACCGTCGCCGAGTCTTTAGCGTCCTAGGACACGGTTTGGATGCAAAAGTCGAATCAGCCTAGACGATTCGGACGTGCTGTGCTAAAAAGTAAATAGGCTATCGAGCGCCTAATGTGTCAGTAGTCCAATCAATCCAAAGTCCAAGTATGGCAAGGTTTTGAGGCCGTTGAGTACGTAGTAAAAAACACGTATCCGACAGCAGCCGATCGCATCCATACACTCAGTTAGTTCCCAAGAATCAAAAGAAAAAGTGAATTTTAGGTGTCTTTTTAAAGTATGCTGGTTTAGCAACTACTGACCACATAGAAGACTCGAAAAGTTTCTCTGTAATCGGTGTGAGGATGAGAGTGAATATGTCGAAATTTTTGTGGAGTTACCTACTAATCAGCCCAGCAGTCTTAGGAGCTACCCTAGTAGTTTCTTCGAGCGCGATGGCAGCAGACGCTCAGCAAGCTGCTGATGCGCTCAAGCCTCAAGCTGCCCAAGCTGAAACAGGCCAAACCTCCGAAGCCAAAGTTAATGCTTTAGCGGCTGTTGACGAAACTACCGCAGCACTAAAGCCAGTCGAAGAAATTGCCCAAGGAACAGGCAGCGAAACCAAGCCAGCGATTGCAGATGCCAGCCCTGCTGCAACGGGCAGCGCGATCGCCTCCGCCACTACAGACCCCGCAGCAACAAATCTTGAAGCTGCATCACAACCTGTAACTGAATCTTTAGCAGCAGTTGAGCCAACAGTCGCTCAACCAGTAGAAAATTCAGCGGCAGCCAAACTAGAAAATCCAGCCCCAGCAGCTACCGCTGTCAAGGAGCAAATCAGTGCAGTTCAATTAGAAACTACTGCCCCGGCAGTGGCAGAGCAGGCACAACAAAATTTGCCCTCTCCGGCCCAATCTCTAGCCCAAACTGTCGCACCACAAGCTCAAAACCCAGCCGCCACATTAGAACAGGTCAACGAGTACAGCAGCGAAGGTTCTGGCGGGGAAACTCAGGCTCAAGTAACCTCAGTATCTCAACTTTCCGACGTGCGGCCCACAGACTGGGCATTCCAAGCACTGCAATCCCTAGTCGAGCGCTACGGCTGTATTGCCGGGTATCCAGACGGCACATTCCGCGGCAACCGGGCAATGACCCGCTACGAATTCGCCGCCGGTTTAAACGCTTGCTTAGACAAAGTTAACGAGCTAATTAAAGCAGGTACAACCAACTTAGCGACCAAAGACGACTTGGCAGCCCTCCAACGGCTCCAGGAAGAATTTGCAGCAGAACTGGCAACCTTGCGCGGCCGCGTCGATGCTCTGGAAGCTCGGACATCCGAACTCGAAGCTAACCAATTTTCAACTACTACCAAACTGACTGGGGAAGCAATTTTTGCCCTCAGCGACGACTTTGGTGGCAATGATGGCTTGTTTGGCAGAGACAACAGAAGAGTCGGTACGGGTAACAACGAAGCCGTCTTCCAACAGCGGGTACGTCTCAACTTAAATACGAGCTTCACCGGCAGAGACTTGTTGCTCACCAGACTGGATGTGGGCAACGGTCAAAACTTTAACCTCGGGGCGACGAGCGAAGGTACTCAAACCTGGAACGTAGTCGGCCGCACAGACAACGTTTTTCACTTGGGCAGCTTGCTTTACAAGTTCCCCGCTAGCAATCGGTTGAACGTTACCATTGAAGCCGCTAACGGTGTTTGGAACGATTTCATTCCTACCGTCAACCCTTACTTTGAAGACTTTGACGGCGGTAATGGCTCTCTCAGCGCGTTCGGTCAAAGCAACCCAATTTATCGCCTAGGTGGCGGTGCTGGTATCGGCTTCGATTACGCCTTCGGTGGCAGAGGCCTGCTGGGCGGCGTGTTCGGCCCAACTTCTCTGTCCTTCGGATATTTGGCGTCAAATCCAGCAAGTCCCACCAAAGGCGCAGGCTTGTTCAACGGTGACTACGCAGCGATGGGGCAGTTGACTTTTACCCCGGGACGCAACTTGCAAGTTGCTCTCACTTACAACCACGGTTACTTTACCAGAGGTAACTTCGGGTTTGACAACGGTTTGGGGAACGGCCCAGGCAAACTCGGCGGTTTCACCGGCACGGGCGTGGCTAATTCCATCAATGGTTTGAGCGAAGGCTTTAGCGGCTTCCGCGCTCGCAAAGTTGTCAGCAACTCCTACGGTGCTGAGGCTTCGTTCCGACTCAGCCCGAGATTTATCATTGGGGGCTGGGCTGGTTTAACCAATGCTCGTATTCTCGGCCTCGGCGATGCGAGAATTTGGAACTACGCAGCCACTTTGGCTTTGCCCGATTTAGGGAAAGAAGGCAACTTGCTGGGCTTTGTGGTAGGTCGTGAGCCTTACTTGGATAAACTTGAGGCTCCTGGCAATTTGCGGAACTTCAACAACGATACTTCGTGGCACTTTGAAGGCTTCTACAAGTTCAAGCTCTCGGATAACATTGCTGTGACTCCGGGCGTCATTTGGATTACCAACCCAAATCAAAATAGCAATAATGACGACATCATTATTGGTACTCTGAGAACTACTTTCACGTTCTAAGAGCGACTTAGAGCAGGGCGGGTCGTACCGTCTCTGCTGGCAACTTGAGGTCAAATTTAGCCCTGCTTCCGGCAGGGCTTTTTTGTGGGCTGGACGAATTCAGTGTCGGCATTTTTTATGAAAGTCTATTAAGTTCGGTGGAAAACCGGAGTATAATAAGAAATTAGGATTTATAATTTTTAACTCAACATTGAGAAGAATTTTAACGTCTGACTTCGGAGTTGAGAATTCTGGTAGTTGAAGCAATATGGTAGAACTCTCCTGTAAAAGCGAATACGCAATCTTAGCTTTGCTGGAACTGGCCGATTGCTACGATGAGGGCGAACCCCTCCAAATTCGCCAGATAGCTGCTCAGCAAAATATTCCCGATCGATATTTAGAACAGTTGCTCGCTACCATGAGACGGTGCGGGCTGATTCGCAGCCAGCGAGGAGCTAAGGGTGGTTATATCTTGGCGCGGGAACCGTGGAAAATTACACTCCTCGAAATTATCAACTGTCTCGAAGGCTCAGAGTTCGATCGCTCCGAAAAAGACTCGCCTGCTCAAACTGTAGAAAGTGCTGTGATTTGGGAAGTTTGGCAAGAAGCGCGATCGATCGCTAACTCAGTGTTGCAGAAATATACGCTACAAGATCTGTGCGAAAAACGCAATGGCAGACGGCAGCTCAATATTATGTATTACATCTAGTCAAGCCGAGGCCGGTCTAATTTTCAACTAAGCCAGCAGGAGTCCCGCGCTCTACCTGTACGAGCGGTGAGCGTCGGGAGGAATGCGCGTGAGTCAAGAGAGCCACCCCGAACCAAAACGATAGCTTTAGATGCCGGAGGGTAACGGGCGATCGACTCACTGTGCAAATTCTTTGGCTGCACCAGTTGCTTTCTCCGGCTTCACGAGATACAATCTTCTTAAAATTTGTGAAAAGCAATGTCCCAAACGATCACCGCCAAGTTAAAGCTAAATCTGAACGCCGAGCAAAAAGCTCTGGTAGCTCAGACTGCTTTGGCTTACCGTGACGCTTTGAACTATACCTCGCAAGTTGCTTTTGATGCGGGTAAAACCAGCAATGGCCTGAAATTGCAGAAGGCTGTCTATAACGAATTGCGAGTTCGTTTTGGACTCGGCGCTCAGATGGCTTGCAACGTACCCAGGCAGGTGTCGGCAACTTATAAAACTCTCTGGACTAAGGTCAAACAATCTAACGATGCTATTGTCAAAGGGTACACCAAGAAACGATACAAAGGATTGGATAAAGTTCCTAAGTATGTGTCTCGAACCTGCACATTGAACTATCAGCGCGACTACTCGTTTAAAACCGAGCAACGAGTAAGCATTATCACTCTAGCTGGTAGAATAGTAGTGACCTATGACGGGTACAACAAGCATTTAGATTTGATTGCCTGCGGCTCTAAGGTTGGAGCAGCAAAGATTGTTTATCAGCGCTCTTCTAAAGCTTACTACTTGATGGTGAGTATTGAAGTAAAAACGCCTGAAGTTGACCCACTGAAAATAACCAGAGTTTCTGGCGTTGATGTGGGGATGCGCTACTTGGCTGTAGAAACAGACTTGCAAAATAAGTCTAAGTTCTATTCGGGGAAAGCAGCCAGATATAAAGCCAATCGCTATCACAAGGCCAGACAAAATCTTCAGCGGAAAGACACTCGTTCGGCCAAGCGCAAATTAATTGCTTTGTCGGGAAGAGAGAGACGGTTTATCGCTGACGTAAACCACCAAATCAGCAAAGAAATTGCCAAACCCAATAGCTTAATTGGATTGGAAAACTTGACCGGAATCCGGTCAAGAACGAAATCTAAGTCTGGCAAGAAGGCGAGCAAGAAACAGCGTCAAGCCAATCGGAATAAAGCTAAGTGGTCTTTTGCCGAATTGCACAGTTATATTGACTACAAAGCCAATCTAAATGGTTCTCTAGCCACTAAAGTTCCGGCGCATTACACTTCACAAAGTTGTCCAAAATGCGGGCATACTTCGGCAGACAATAGACCGAAGAAAGGATTGTTGTTTCGCTGTGAATGTTGCGGGAATGAGCTTCATGCTGATTTGGTAGGTGCGCGAAATATTACCATGAGAACGTTGCTTGTCCGGCAAGACTGGACGAGTACGGGGAGCTTGTCAGCATCCCCTGATGTGTCGGGCCGTGAAACTAAAGCTGAGATTCTGCAAAGATTCTCGGAATTGCGGTGGAGCTCAGATACAAGCCCACATCTCGTGCGGTAGCCCGCTTGATGCTGGGTAGTTGACAATCCTGTTTTTTCAAACAATCAGTGCGGTAGGCGAGAGAGCTAGCCCTAAAAGTTAAATCTCAATACGCAATAGCTTAATATTGCCAACTAAGAATTAACATTTACTTTCAACAACAACCAGACAAAGATTATGCGTATTGCTGGCAACATTACAGAATTGGTGGGGCACACACCCCTGGTGCAACTCAACCGCATTCCCCAAGCCGAAGGCTGCTTGGCTCGGATTGTAGTCAAACTCGAAGGCATGAATCCGGCAGCATCAGTAAAAGACCGGATTGGTGTCAATATGGTCAATCAAGCCGAGGCAGAAGGGCTGATAACTCCAGGCAAAACGGTTTTAGTAGAACCGACATCTGGCAATACCGGAATTGCTCTGGCAATGGTGGCGGCGGCAAAGGGCTACCAGTTGATTTTGACGATGCCGGATACGATGAGCACGGAACGTCGATCGATGTTACGAGCTTACGGAGCTCAATTAGAATTGACTCCCGGCATTGAAGGCATGAGCGGCTGTATTCGGCGCGCTCAAGAGATTGTAGACAAAACTCCGAATGCGTATATGTTGCAGCAGTTTCGGAATCCAGCCAACCCGGACATTCACCGTTCGACAACGGCTGAGGAAATTTGGGCAGATACCGACGGCGAGGTGGATTTCCTGATTTCTGGAGTCGGCACTGGCGGCACGATTACCGGTGTTGCAGAGGTGATTAAGTCCCGGAAACCTGGATTTAAGGCGATCGCCGTTGAACCAGCCAACAGTCAGGTACTTTCCGGTGGAAAGCCCGGGCCTCACAAAATTCAAGGTATCGGTGCTGGTTTTGTGCCGCCGGTGCTGAATGTAAACGCGATCGACGAAGTGATAATTGTTACTGATGACGAGGCGATCGCCTACGGGCGCCGCTTAGCCAGAGAAGAAGGACTTTTGTCTGGTATTTCCAGCGGTGCGGCACTGTGTGCAGCTTTGAAAGTCGGCAAGCGTCCTGAAAATGCAGGTAAATTGATTGTGATGATTCAGCCTAGCTTCGGCGAGCGCTATCTCAGCACTCCCTTGTTCCAAGATCCAGAACTCAATCTGGCGGTGGCTGTCAACTAGGCAAACTGCGGTTGAAAATCGCAGAAATTGAGAGCGGGGCGTTAGAAAATACGCCCTGCTTGCCTTTTTAGCTGCTATAATCCAAGACCTAAAAAGTCACGCCTTTTAGAGAATCTACACTTGAGAAAGGATAAAGCCGCGCTGCTGCATTAAAAGCTGTATCGGGAAAATCGCTAAACACACCGTCTACACCTAAGCGGTAAAATTGTTCGTACTCCAAAGCAGGATTGCCGCCATACTCTGAAGCCACATAAGTAGGAGATTCATTGCGGAAAGTGTAAGAATGAACTAATAACCCAGCCTGGTGAGCATCGGTGATTAAAGTATTAGCTGGCTGTAATTTCTTATCAGTACCTTCGACAACTATTGTTCGTTTCCAAGGCCCTATGCCGTCAGCATAGGTTTTGATTTCTGCCAACCCTTGGGGTGTCATTAAATCGCGGTAAGTGCGGCGATCGCCACTCACTACAAAATCATAAGGTTTTTCTCCAAAGTCATCCATTAACTGTACCAGTGGCAACTCTGTCAAGCGATTTAACTCTTTGAGATTGCCCACTTCAAAGGATTGGATAAACACCGGATCTGTACGTTTGGTATATCCATTAGCAGACAGCACTTGCACTAATCGCTGCTCTAAAGGCAAATTAACTGACTTAAAATAAGTCGGGTGTTTTGTCTCTGGATAAATTCCAATTGTCCGCCCTTTTTCGGTACTTTTACGCTTAGCTAGATCGATTACTTCTTGAAGTGTTGGCACCTGAAATTGACCGTCAAATGCCGTGCCACGCAACTCTGGCAAGCGTTCCCGCGCCCGCAAGCTTTTGATTTCGGCTAAGGTCAAATCTTCGGTAAACCAACCTTCGGTTTCTTGACCGTCAATTGTCTTTTTGCGTTTGCGATCGGCAAATTCCGGTCGCTTGGCAATATCAGTCGTCCCCGAAATTTCATTTTCGTGGCGGGCGATTAACACTCCATCTTTAGTGGCAACTAAATCTGGTTCAATGAAATCTGCACCCATCTCGATCGCCAATTCGTAGGCAGCTAGGGTATGTTCGGGGCGGTAGCCACTTGCGCCGCGATGTCCGATAATTAAAGGACGGCGGGGCAGTTCAACAAAATTGTTTGCGTTAATAGTTTGTACTCCATTTAGTGTTGCCAACAAAGTGCCGTCTCGGAGGCTAATTGTGGTGTTTATCCCGGTGCTAGCAATCAACAAATCTGAGAATTGTAGTTGATTTTCCAAAGTTAAGCGATCGCCCGTTCCAAAATCAGTAATAATATCAGCACCCTGAGTGCGGCGCAACAAAAACGTATCATTTCCGACACCGCCCGTGAGAGTATCTAAACCTTTATCTCCGCTGAGAAAATCGTTGCCATCTCCCCCTAGCAAGATATCATTACCTTGACCGCCAATTAAGGTGTCATTTCCGCCCGCACCAGACAGTGAATCATTACCAGAATTTCCATTAATTTGGTCTGAATCAACACTTCCCACAATATTGTCGTTACCGCCCAGCGCCGAAATTCCGCCCAGTATTCCCTTGAGTAAGCCAGGGGTAATTGTGAAATTGTCATTGCTATTTGTCAGCAAAAAAGAATCAGATTGTACCGCTGAAGCTGTGCGAACAGCTAAATTTTGAATTTCCTTGTCTTCAGATGGATGCCGATCGGTATCTTTGAGGTTGCTGTCGATCGCTGGAACTCCACCGTCAAGGTTGGAAGCATGGATAATTTGCTGTTTAAGTGCCATGATTTTGATTTCCCTGATTGACTCAAAGATAATTACTTTGACTTTTGGTTAAGGTCAATCAAAAACTATCACGGCAAGATTAAGTAATTACTATCAATTGCTTAATTTTTAGTTATGCAACGGCAAAAACACGATCGGGCGGTTTTCAACTAGCTTGAGGTACTCACCCGCAGCAACACGCAATTAGGCAACGGATGAGTGTAAACGAGTAGAAGGATGTAATATAGCAACCGCATTGACGCTTAATAAATAGTAATAGCCACCTAGTGCTGTTGTGGCGGTATTTCTCCTCATCGGATGAGATGATAGCAGCGATCGCCCTACAAGAACTTTTCCTAACTCATTTACCGACTGCTATAATTTAAAAACTGAGGTTTTTAAGTTAGACTTGACATTGTTTTACATCAAGTAAATAGCTATAACTTTAGCAAATAATGATATTTTTGTCAAGCACTTTTTCGCAGATTATCCAGATTTCAAGGAAATAATAGCGTGTCTTCCGTTACCAATCACTACAAAACCCTAAAAATTAGCCCAACAGCAACCCAAGCCGAGATTAAACAAGCATACCGCCGTTTAGTCAAAATATTTCATCCAGACAGCCAGAGTTCAACAGCCGGTCACGAAGAGATTGTTCGCCTCAATGCAGCCTATGAAATATTAGGAGATGCCCAGCAAAGACAATCTTACGATCGCCAAATCTCCCAGCCCAGCGAAGAGCAATCACCCTACGCACCAAACGTCACCCGCCAGCGACAACAAGCAGCGCGGGACGCCGACGAACACATGGAACAGTGGCTGATTAAAGTATACAAACCAGTCAATCGAATACTCAACAACATCTTGAAGCCGCTGAAAAAGGAAATAAACGAATTGTCAGCAGATCCGTTCGATGATGAACTGATCGAAAAGTTTCAAGCTTATATCGAAACCTGTCGCGATTTTCTTTCAAAAGCTAATGACTTTCTGAGGGTGATGCCCAATCCATCTAATGTAGCCGGAGTTGCGGCCCATCTTTACTACTGCATCAATCAAGTGGGAGATGGCATAGAAGAATTGCATTTATTTACCCTCAATTATGACGATCGCCATTTGCACACAGGTCAAGAACTGTTTAGAATTGCTGCTAGACTGCGGCGGGAAGCACAGGAGGAATTGAAAATTAGAAGTTAGTGAAGAAGCTATTGGTTATTGGTTATTGGTTATTGGTTATTGGTTATTGGTTATTGGTTATTGGTTATTGGTTATTGGTTATTGGTTATTGGTTATTGGGTATTGGTTATCAATAACAAATAACTTCTAACTCATTCCCAATTCCCAATTCCCAATTCCCAATTCCCAATTCCCAATTCCTAAGGACAACTGTCAACTGTCAACTTTCAACTGTCAAATTCCAAAAAGAACTTGAATTCGCTTCCGGATTTTAATAAAAGGAGTTTGTTCCAGAGAGTCGCCCTCTAACAATCCCAAATCTCTCAAAGCTTGCTGGCGTTCAGACAATTTTTGAGCAATCTGATCCGCCAAATTCGGTTGTTCTGTTAAAAGTTTTTGCAAGTCGTGGCGTTCCACCACAAACAAAATTGCATCTTCGCTAGTTTTAACAGTCGCCGTTCTCGGAGTTCCCAACAGCAAAGAGATTTCCCCAAAAAACTCGCCCTCGTGAAGCGTCGCAATATACTGATCGGCTTTTTGAGAAAGAACTTCTACAGAACCAGAAAGAATAATATAAAAAGAGTCGCCAGGGTCATTTTCATTGCAGACAATCTGTCCTGTTGGAAAAAGTTGTCGGTAGCCGTATTCAATTAACTGCCGCAGTTCTACATCTGTACACTGTTCAAAATAAGTTACTCGCCGCAACAAATCTCGTAGCGTCCAATTATTAGGGGATTTAACCCCTTGCTTTTTAGGCTCGGAAACGGTGGAATTAGATTTGAGTTCGGCTGAATGTTTGGCATTCTGGGGGTAAACTTGACCGTTTGAATTATCGTCTTTGTGATTATTGTGAAAATGTTTGGTTAACTCTTGCGGGTTCCGCAGCCACAAATCCCGCTGGGGAAATGGAATTTCGATATTGCGGTGGCGCAATTCATAATCTATTAAAAAGTTGACCGCACTTTTAATTTCATCGCTTTTCTGTGGCTGGTCAATCCAAATTAACAGTTCAAAATCTAAAGCGTTATCTCCAAACCCGCGAAACCAAACTTTCGGAGAAGGATGTGATAAGATATTCGATTCCAGTCTCGCAGCGACTAACAGTGCTTCTGTAACTAATACTGGGTCAGTTCCATAGGCAACGCCGACGGGGATGTGGACGCGGCATCTGGGGTCTCTATAACTCCAGTTAATAATGTTGGTTTCGACAAACTTGATGTTTGGTATGATTACAAATAGTCCGTCGATTGTTTTGATAATTGTGGAACGGATGGAAATATTTTCAACTGTTCCTAATAAATGGTCAATCTCAATAAAGTCTCCGACTCGAATTTGCTGCTCAAATAGTAGAGTCAAACCGCTGATAAAGTTGCTGGCGAGATTTTGCAAGCCGAAGCCGAAACCAATGCCGACGACGCCAGCTAAGACTGTCAGAGAGGTGAGGTTGAGCCCTGCACCTTGCATGACGAATATACAGCCAAGGGTTGCTAAGATGTAGCTGATGATGGTGGAAATTGCTTCTCGACTGCCACGATCCAATCCCATCTTAACTAGCAGGCTGCGTTTGATTCCTTCACTGATGAGACGAGCTATAACGAAGGCTAATATAGCTAATATTATCAGTTTGACGATCGCACTAATGGACAGATGAGTGTCCCCGATATAAAATAGCGGAGTTGCGATCGCACCATACAAATTTTCAAAAAAGCGATCGGCTTGTTCGGTAATCCAATTCATTAAGATTTGGTAATGAGTAATTGGTGATGGATGATTAGTTTTGCTGGCAACTGAACCGCAAACTCCTGACTGTGGCAGAGTTTATGCGAAAAACCCGAAGTGTAGAGTGCGCTGTGTTGCAAAAAGGTTGTCAAGCGCATCTACCCTGTAGGGAATCGCACTTTCTCAAAGATTCTTAACTGATGGAAAAGCAACTGAGAGCGAGAAACTGTTTTGTAGCGGTATTTTCTGCCCGCGATCTCTGTGTTGCCGTCCAAAATAAGCCCAGTGCCTGGTGAGGCCACTTGTTGCCAATATCTCGAAAATTGGTAGAAATTCATTCGCAGCACCCTAAAATTATCGAAAATTTCCAGCAAAAATTAGTTTATCCTTAAGAAGTAAGTCCTTTACAGAACTTCACAAGCTTACCCTACTTGACTTTTATGCAGTGCATCATCAATCGTCGGGCCCAGTTTTCGGCGAGTCACCGGTACTGGCTGCCGGAGTTGAGCGAAGCCGAAAACTTTGAGCGGTTTGGCCCAACTGCCCGCGCACCGGGACACGGACACAATTACGTTCTTTACGTTTCCATGATAGGAGAACTCGACGAGTACGGCATGGTGCTCAACCTGTCTGATGTCAAACACGTCATCAAGCGGGAAGTTACCAAGGATCTCGATTTTTCCTACCTTAACGAAGCGTGGCCGGAATTTGGGCAGACTCTGCCAACTACCGAAAACATAGCACGGCAAATTTGGCTGCGACTAGCTCCTCATTTGCCTGTGAGCAAAATTCAATTGTTTGAACACCCGGAACTTTGGGCTGAATATTTAGGAAACGGCATGGAAGCTTATCTAACTCTGTCCACTCATTTTAGCGCCGCCCATCGGTTGGCTCGTCCCGATTTGAGTTTTGAAGAAAACTCGGAAATTTATGGCAAATGTGCTCGTCCTCACGGTCACGGTCACAACTATCATTTAGAGGTGACTGTTAAAGGGGAAATCGATGCGCGGAGTGGGATGATTTGTGATTTGGGAGCTTTGCAAAAAGCTGTTGATGATTATGTTGTTGAACCTTTCGATCACACTTTTTTAAATAAGGATATTGCTTATTTTGAGAAGGTTGTGCCGACGGCGGAAAATATTGCGGTTCGGATCGGGCAATTGTTGCGATCGCCCATACGGGAATTGGGCGCAGAGTTGCACAAGATTAAACTGATTGAAAGTCCGAACAATAGCTGCGAAATTTACGGGGCTGATTTGGATGTAGCGGCGGATTTTAGTCAGCAGCGGGAAACTATTTTAGCGCCGGTTTAAAGCTGAATATCTGCTGGTAGATTCACCAGTTTTCTCTGTACATCCGACTGTGCGACAGTCCGAGAGTCCGACAGGGGGTTTAAAACCCCTGTCTCATAGCTAAAGTCCTCTGAAAAAGGACTAAAATCAATCATCTTTTACTTCAGAAGTTGGCTCATTTTTAGCCAGTTTTTTGAGAAGATTATACTTTTGTTAGAACTTCAGCTCGATCGCCTGGAGCATCATTAAAGATTGCGCCTCGTTTAATCATGTCTTGCTTCATCGATTCAGAAATGCCAAAGTTCGCTCTGAATCGGGCTTTCTCAACCTTAGTCTTACTCAGGTCGGCACCACTCAGCTTGGCACCAATCAGGTTGGCACCACTCAGGTTGGCACCACTCAGGTTGGCATCCATCAGGTTGGCACCAATCAGGTAGGCACCACTCAGGTCGGCACCACTCAGGTCGGCACCACTCAGGTGGGCACGAGTCAGGTCGGCATCTCTCAGGTCGGCATCTCTCAGGTCGGCATCTCTCAGGTCGGCATCTCTCAGGTGGGCACCAATCAGGTCGGCACCACTCAGGTCGGCACCAATCAGGTCGGCTCTTCTCAGGTTGACACCACTCAAGTCGGCATCACTTAAGTCAATCCCACTCAAATTTTGACCTGTAATTCCCTGAGTAACAATCTCTCGTACTAGACACCACTTATCATCTAGTTCGTTACTTTCCTCATCCTCTGAGTTTTCACTCAAAATTTGAACATCTTCAACAGGAAAACCGCTTACTTCTTTTAATTCTCCTGATTTGATGCGAGATACAAGCCGATCGATATCCTCTTGAGAACCCTCTACAAATAACTTGATGCTGCCCTCTTTAATATCAATTATTTTGACGGTATCTCCCGAATATATGCGTAAAATTGATTCTAGAGCTTGAAAATTAACACCGGAATTTATCTCTCCTTTTAAAATAACAACAGCTTTAATTTCTTGATTATCTTTATCTATAACAGTCACTTGACGGCTAAGTGTTTGTGTTAACAACATTGGCTTCCCTCCTTCATTGATATCAGGGCTGTCGCAATTATTTATTATTTCTAGTTGTTGAGATGGTTTTTCTTCTGATAATCCAGCAATTTTCCTCCAATCTAATTTCAGTTCTTGACATATCTTCTTAAAAGAATCAAGCTGAATAGGCTGGCACTGAAAAAAATTGGTAACTGTACTGCGTCCTATATAGTGAGATTTTGCAAAGTTACTTATTGAATCAAATCCTAGCCTAATCAAAGCGTTTGCTGCTATCTCTACACCTTCTGAAGATGCGGTGATAGTTATTCTCTTCTTTTTTCTGATGCTTAAGTCATTCATAGTGTGGAGAGTGTTTTGATACGATCGCTTACAAAATCGAAACTAGAGCATAGGACAATCATAGAGCAATCACAAGATACCGACAACTCAATCATTGTGGAGTCAGGGTTTCAAGCATTTTGCTTCACACTAGAAGTATCAAGTTTAGGCACAACGAAATCTATGAATAACCAGCCAATCACCCACTCTGACTCCACCATAGAAATGATTATTGCCAAAGAACGATTGCGCCAAGCCCACCATAGTTTCAACTTGGCCCTTGTAACAACCACAGCCTCTGTCCTGATCAGTTTTGCGGGAGTTGGGCTTGTGCTTCTCGGCAAAGCCTCAGAGGGAACTATCACCGCAACTGGAGGTCTGGCATCAACTACCTATTGTCTGAAGCTGTCCAAAGATGCCAATGACAGACTTGATAAGGTTGCCGAGGATCTTAACGACGATAGATAGCGGGTCGATTGCAGATAATTAGAGTAATAGGATTTACGCAACAATCATCAGGATAGGGGGCAACCACGGGGGGATTGCCCCTACAAAACGCGCTTCTCCAGAGCAAGATACCATCGATCCCACTTTTTTAAATAAGGATATTGCTTATTTTGAGAAGGTTGTGCCGACGGCGGAGAATATTGCGGTTCGGATCGGGCAATTGTTGCGATCGCCCATACGGGAGTTAGGCGCCGAGTTGCACAAGATTAAGCTGATTGAAAGTCCGAATAATTCCTGTGAAATTTACGGTGCTGATTTGGATGCAGCGGCGGTACAACAGCAACAGTCAGCGGTTTTAGCTGCTGTTTAGAGCTACAAATCGGGTGAGTTGGGGCGGTTTATACCAATTTTTTATGAGGCCCCGTAGAATCGGATCCCCCCTAGCCCCCCTTAAGAAGGGGGGGACAAGAAGTTACTCAAAGTCCCCCTTCTTAAGGGGGATTTAGGGGGATCGAGATATGTGCAACTTCACATTAAACTGGTATTAGCCAAATTTTTGCTAATTGTGCAGATTGGTGCAGCCACCCCGATGATTCCGATGATTCCGAGGATGATAGGAGGCGGATTAGGTGCGGGAAAGTGTTCTTTGAGACAAGTTGTGCGGCGATAATTATTGGCATTTTTCCTGACAAGTCAGACGCAGCGCGTATTTTGGAGATAGTAAGTCAGCATTCCTCATCAAAGCTATTGTCACTGCTGAGAGTATGAGGTCGATCGCCCGATCTGCTGACAAACAACACTAATTTCTCCTAGGTGAGTTGACGTTTATGCGAGTCTCAAATGTAGCTCTCTTGACTCTGGCCGCCCTCGCATCCCAGAATGTAACTGCTAAAACTAACGCTGCTCCGGCTGCACCTCCCATCTCTGGTGGGACACCGCAGGCAAGCAACTTTGTTGATGCCATAAATAATACAGTCTCTCGTCCGGCGGAGTCAATGAGCGCGCCCGAGACGATCGCCCACGAACAATTTTCCCCACGAATTGCGGTAAAATCCCAGACTGGTTTGCTGGTAGCAGCGGCCGGCGATGAGTTATCTCCTGCTGTGAAAACCAAGGCGAATCCTGCTGCTATAGCCACCGATGAACTAACAAAATCTTTACAAGAAACATGGCTGGCTAAATTAATCGAAACTGGGGTTAAAAGCAGTCCCCAAGTTCGCGACGCTTTCGATTTTTTCTCTCCACGGACTGGCAGTGCAGAAACTGGATATGGTTTTAACAATACCATAACTCTGCTGAATATTTTACTAATTCTCGGTACTATTTTGCCACCGGTGACAATCGCCTTTTTTTGGGCGATCCGCAGGCTGGTAGTCAAACAGTTGGTTGCTGATGCCAATCAAAGATTGCACGGCATTGGCGTGTTGGAATCGGAGTTGCTCAACTCTCGCCAACTGACTCAAAAAATGAGGGATGAATTAGAGGCACAAATGAGTGCAGCTAAACAATCGCTTGATTTTTTAACGAGAGAAACTGAACTTTCCAAATCTTCCGTCGAGCAAATTGAGACTCTCAAATCTCAATTTATCATGCGGCTGCAAGTTTTGGTAACAGAAGTTGACGAGAAAAAATCTCAAATTGTTCAGGAAATTTCCCAGGTTCCGGCAATTGTTGCCAAAGAAGCTGTCAAACTCGCACCTCAGCGGCAGTTAAACAATGCACAAACTTCTGCAACAGTACCTGCTATTGACGGACAAACTTTGATTGCTGACGATTATATAAAGCAAGTCGAAAAGCTTTATTTTCAAGGCAATTATGATGAGGCATTAGCCTGCGTAGAAAAAGCTATTTTAACGAACAAGAATGCGGATGAGGCTTGGTATTGGCGCGCCAATGTATTAATTAGATTGCAGCGCCATGAAGAGGCGATCGCCAGTTACGACCAAGCAATCTTAATTAAACCGGATCATTACGAAGCGTGGTACAATAAAGCGAATTTGCTGGGAAAATTACAAAGATGCGAAGAGGCGATCGCCTGTTACGAGCGAGCGAGTTCGAGCGAGGCGAGAAAATACGGTTGTTGGCACAGCATAGCAGCTTTGTTGGGTAAATTGCAGCATTACGAAGAGGCGATCGCCAGTTACGATCGCGCCCTGGCTATCAAAACAACCGATAGCGAAATATGGCACAACCGAGGTGCAATGCTGGGTAAAGTACAGCAGTACGCCGCCGCAGTCGATTCTTACGATCGCGCTCTCGAACTCAATCCCAAGAGATACGAGACTTGGTACAACCGAGGTAATATGCTGTGGAGATTGCTCCGCTACGCTGATTCTGTTGCTTCTTACGATCGAGCTGTCGAGATCCGGGCCGACAAATACGAAGTTTGGTACAATAGAGGCGCCGTGCTGGGAAAAATGCAGCTCCATCAAGAGGCGATCGCATCCTACGACAAAGCAATTGCCATTAAACCGCATGATTTTGAAGTGTGGCACAACCGAGGTGCAGCTTTCGACAAACTATCACAACACGAAGCAGCAATTGCATCTTACTCCCAAGCGATCGCGCTTAATTCGGAGTGTTACGAAGCTTGGTTTGGCAAAGGCGAATCTTTAACAAAATTGCAGCGTCATGAAGAAGCGATCGCAGCTTACGAAAAGGCGATCGCAATTCAGCCCGAATCCTACGATGCTTGGCACCACTGCGGTACAGCTTTGTCGCAATTAAAGCGCTACGAAGAAGCAATGGCAGCATACGATCGAGCCATTGCGATCAAGCCAGAAAATGCCGAAGCTTGGCGCGATCGAGGCACAATTGCCTCAGAATTAAAACAGGATACAGAAGAATTTACCGCAGGCGAAAAAGATACTCAAAACCAGCCACAATCTGAAGAATCTTCTGAATCTTCGGAGAGTTAGTTAGGCGCAAGGATCGCAAATTAAATAATTTACACAAGTTTGTGGGATGGGCGTCCCGCCCGTCTTTCATGACAGGCGGGACGCCCGTTCCACTTTTCAAAAATTTGAACGCGGTAACAATTTTCACCGTTGGCTTTTCCTGAATTTACCAGAAAGAATTGGTTGAAAGCCTCTCCCTTGGGCGTAGAAATTAAAATCAGACTATTCATTACTCCAATCCTCTGACTTTTAGGCAGAAGTCAACTGTCAACTGTCAACTGTCAACTGTCAACTGTTGAAAGTGAGTGTTGATTTAATTTTGGGTTAAAAAAATAGTAAGCTTAAAACAACTGCTCAAAAAGGAGAATAGTTATGTCTGTGGAAATGAAAAGACGGCTATTTACAGTGCAAGAATATCACCTGATGAGTGAGGCTGGTGTTTTTGGCGATCGCGAACGAGTGGAACTTATCGAAGGGGAAATTATCCAAATGGCAGCAATTGGTAGGCGCCACGCCGCCCGTGTCGATCGCCTTGCAGAGTTTTTTGGCGATCGAGTGCGAACGCGTGCTATCATCCGGGTGCAAAATCCGATTAGCATTGGCGATCGATCTGAGCCTCAACCTGATATTGCTTTAGTACAGCGTCGCGCTGATTTTTATGAAGAATCCTTGCCAAATAGCGAGGATGTTTTGCTTCTGGTAGAGGTAGCGGACAGTACCGTTAATTACGATCGCGATGTGAAAATACCGAATTATGCGCGATCGGGCATTCAGGAAGTTTGGTTGTGGGATCTTGAAGTTAACTGCTTGGAAGTTTACCGCAATCCCACCGCAAATGGCTACACTTATATGCAAAAGTTTGAAGGCGATCAACAAGTTTCACCATTGGCTTTTCCCGATTTTGTAGTAAGTCTTGACTTAATTTTGGGTTAGGCTGACTTTTATCTTGTGTTCGATTCCCACTCCCAATTACCAAAACCTTAGACTTACTATATATAGCCTTTCTCAAAAAGATGAGGTATAACTGACAGCTTATATAACGACCCAGACTAAGAGGGCTGAAGCCCAACAACATACCTCATCTTTCTGAGAACCGCTATAATTAATTTAACTCCTCAAATCAGCGCAAGTTTATGACTGTTGCTAAACCATTTGAATTGGGAGTCACGCATCTCCCAGACCATACCGAACTGCCAGAGTCTGACGGTACTTTTGTGAAAAACTTTCAAGAACTGCCTCAAAGCATTATTCTCACCGATTCCCTGCGGCCTGTATTGCAACAAATTCACCCTGACGGACGGTACCGCATCGGTCAAGATTGCGGGATTTATTGGCGTTTAACTGACCCTCCCGAACGCGGCGCCGAAGCACCAGATTGGTTTTACGTCCCCAATGTACCGCCACTATTAAATGGTCAGGTTAGGCGTTCCTATGTATTGTGGAAAGAATACGTTGCACCGCTAATTGCAATTGAATTTGTGTCTGGAAACGGTTCAGAAGAACGAGACAGAACTCCACCGCCAGACCCAGATAGAGAAGAACAACAAGAACAAAAACCTGGCAAATTCTGGGTTTACGAACAGGCGATCCGGATTCCTTTTTACGGAATTTACGAAGTAAAAAAAGCGGCTGTAGAAATGTATCATTTAGAAGACAACCGCTATCAGCGCCTGAGTCCGAACGATCGCGGACGCTATCCGATTCCCCAGATTGGAGTTGAATTGGGAATCTGGCAAGGGGAATATGATGAGATGAATTTGCCTTGGTTGCGTTGGTGGGATAGTGAAGGCAATTTGTTATTAATAGGGGAGGAACGCGCTCAACAAGAAAGCCTTCGCGCTCAACAAGAAAGCCTTCGCGCTCAACAAGAAAGCCTTCGCGCTGACGAAGAACGACTTCGGGCAGATCGTTTGGCAGAAAAGTTGCGCCAAATGGGCATTAATCCCGATGAATTGTGATTGTTTTGTTAGTTGTTGAATTCTGGGTAATCGCTCTTTTTTTATGACAGAAATATCATAAATTGGGAAAGGGCGATTACCTATGGGATAGCTGCGCTTTACAACCATTGATAAATTGCAAAATTAAAGATATTTAATTTTTAATAAAAATTCTTAAAATTCTTGAAAAATTATATATTTGTGGAAGTTTTTATAAAGATTTAATCTTTCCCGAACATAAGTGCTAGTATCATAAGCCTAAAGCTAGGGGTGCCCGCAGATCCGGGCTGAGAAAACACCCTTAGAACCTGAGTCTGGGTAATACCAGCGGAGGGAAGCTGTTTATGAAGGATATAAGATATGCGTACCGAATGGATCGCTAAGCGTCAGGGGCACAGCAACGTATCTCAAATGCACTACGCCCGTCAAGGTGTCATTACTGAGGAAATGGACTTTGTTGCTAAGCGAGAAAATCTCCCAGGAGAACTGATCCGCGCCGAAGTAGCGCGGGGACGGATGATTATTCCCGCTAACATCAATCATACTAATTTGGAGCCAATGGCGATCGGCATTGCGTCTAAATGCAAAGTCAATGCTAACATCGGTGCATCTCCGAACTCTTCCAATATGGAAGAAGAAGTTGACAAGCTTAAATTAGCAGTTAAATACGGTGCTGATACCGTGATGGACTTGTCCACCGGCGGCGGCAATTTGGATGAAATTCGTACTACGATTATCAAAGCTTCACCAGTTCCCATCGGCACTGTACCCATTTACCAAGCCCTAGAAAGCGTGCACGGTAATATGGAAAGTCTGACGGCGAATGACTTCCTGCACATCATTGACAAACACGCTCAACAAGGTGTTGATTACCAAACAATTCACGCCGGAATTCTGATTGAGCATTTACCATTGGTGAGAAATCGGATTACTGGGATTGTCTCTCGTGGTGGCGGAATTTTGGCGCGCTGGATGCTGCACCACCACAAACAAAATCCTCTCTACACTCACTTTAACGACATCATTGAAATCTTCAAGAAATATGATGTTTCGTTTAGTTTGGGAGATTCTTTGCGCCCCGGTTGCACTCACGATGCGTCCGATGAAGCTCAATTAGCCGAACTCAAAACTTTGGGTAACTTGACTCGCAAAGCTTGGGAACATGACGTGCAGGTAATGGTGGAAGGCCCGGGCCACGTACCTATGGATCAAATTGAGTTTAATGTCAAGAAACAAATGGAGGAATGCTCGGAAGCTCCTTTCTATGTTTTGGGGCCGTTGGTGACTGATATTGCACCGGGATACGACCACATTACCTCAGCGATTGGGGCGGCGATGGCTGGTTGGTACGGTACTGCTATGCTGTGCTACGTGACACCGAAGGAACACTTGGGATTGCCGAATGCTGAGGATGTCAGAAATGGGCTGATTGCTTACAAAATCGCGGCTCACGCTGCGGATATCGCGCGCGGTCGTCCGGGTGCGCGCGATCGCGATGACGAACTCTCGAAGGCGCGTTACAATTTCGATTGGAACCGTCAATTTGAACTTTCGCTAGATCCAGAAAGAGCAAAGGAATATCACGACGAAACTTTGCCAGCAGATATCTACAAAACTGCGGAATTCTGTTCGATGTGCGGGCCTAAGTTCTGTCCGATGCAGACTAAGGTTGATGCCGATGCTTTGACTGAGTTGGAGAAGTTTCTTGCTAAGGAACCTGTAGCGCTAAGCTAACTATATTGCTAGGGCGGGCGGATTGATTCGCCCACCCTTCCCAATTCAAAAGGCACTAACTTTTTGTTTGGTAGAGGACAAAACATTCTGCATAACTTCTTTCGCCACAGCTTTTACCACATTAATACTGACGCTATTGCCCAGTTGATAGTAAGCTTTATCATCATTGGAATGCAGTACAAAACTATCGGAAAAACCTTGTAACCGTGCGGCTTCGCGGGGAGTAATTCGCCGGACTCTATGGTTGTGATAAACACCTAATTTATTTGCATCGCTGGCAACAAGTGTTACAGAAATCTTCTGGGGATCTAGAAATTTATAGACTTCAAAGGAAAAGTTACCCGATACAGGTTTGTACAAATCATTGTTACACTGTAGATACTTCTTGGCTACCAGTAAATCCAGAATTTCATCAAGATTGGGATGAGCAAAAAAAGTAGCGATTTGCTCTTTAGTTAATAGTTTTCCATCTTGGTCATGTCCAAATTCTTTATTTCGCCTTTTCAAGATAAAACGATTCATCAACTCAATTTCGTCTAAACTGCACTGACCTCGCAAACCGAGTTCCCAAGAATGAATCGAATTGCCGCCGCGATAGTCAATTAGCCGCATTCCGTGCAAGTGATTTAAATCATTGTTAACGATTGGCTTCAATGCCTTGATAAATTCTGGCGAGCAATGATATTTGGGATCGGGATTGTCTTCCAAAATATCTGCAACTGCGACGGGTTTACTTAAGGGGGAAAATAAGGATAGCTGTTGATGGTTACAGGAATGGGAATCTTTTGGCCCTAAGTCGGAAACTAACCCAAATTGGGGCGAAGCATTTAAAATTCCTACTAGGTAAACTCGGACGCGGTTCTGGGGTAAGCTAAAGTTAGAGCTGTTGAGCAAAAAGTAATCGAAGCTGTAACCTCTACTGGTAATTTCGTGTTTAATTGTTTCGAGGGTTCTGCCGCCGTCGTGGTTGACAAGTCCCCGCACGTTCTCAAAAATAAATCCTTGAGGTTTAGCGGTATCAATCAGCCTCATTATTTCAAAGAACAGGGTTCCTCGTGTATCGCCAAAACCTGCTTTTTTGCCGGCACCGGAGAAAGACTGACATGGGAATCCTGCTAGTAAAATATCATGTTCTGGTAGTTGGTCAATTAGTCGGATGTCGCCTAATGGTGTGTCGTTAAAGTTTTTGTGGTAAACTAATTGAGCGTCGGGATTGATTTCGCTGCTCAATAGGCATTCTGTGTCAAGATTTAAGGAATGAGCGGTGGCTTCTAGGGCTAATCTCATACCGCCTATTCCTGAGAATAAGTCAACAAAACGTATTTTTTTCATACCATTTTTAGTGATTGTAGATGTTAACAAGCTTGATTAAGCATACCAGATATTTACTCATTGTTAGGCACAAAGTAGTTCCTCAAAAACTCGCAAAGCACATTAAGCTCATCATGGGAAAAAGCAACTGTACAATGACTATATGTACACAAATTTCTGATAGCATTTTCCCTTTCAAAGTTACCAGCGCCATCAATGACATAAGCCATTTTATAACCTGCGCCTTCAATTTGCTCAAATCTAGATTTTGCTTGTCCCGCCTTACGCTCTATTACGCTGTTTGTCGTGACTTGAAAACTCACTTCTATTGCAACAAATTTCTCTTCCTTACATACAATAATATCAAATGTCGTCAGTCCGTTACTGCTTTCCTCAGTATGTCTTACACCTGGTAAATGACCGTTAGGTATAATATTTATGTCCCTATACATCCAAATTTTCCTGCAAGTATTGTTTAACAAAATTTTGAGCGATTTGACCCAAAGTATTCGATTGTGACCCTGAAGTTATCCGGCTAACCCAGATCGTTGTTTGATAAACTTATCTAATTTATCGGGTTGACCTAGGTAGTTACCAATTTCACATTTGGCTAGAACCTCAGCGGTTTTTTCATTTAGTGAATTAGCACCGAACAAAAGAATTACTATTAAATCTTTATGCACCAAAGACAGAGATTGATTTTGGAGTATCTTTTTACCGTCAATTCCTAGCTTTGTATTTGTTAGTTGACCTGGAACAGGTAGAGAATTAAATTGATAAGAGTAATTTTGCAGACTCCAAAGATATTCTAATCTATTTAGTGGAAACAGGGAATTAAAGTTGCCATTCACTCTTTTAATCATTTCTCCCCCAAAGTCAGCAAGTACAATTAGATGTTTGAGGAACATATTTGCAGAAAGTGTTGAAGCTTCGACTATTTGAAATAATCCACTCAACTCCGAAACTGTGACGCTAAGAATAGCAATAAACTGCTCTTGAGTTTCAATTAGCTTTGGTATGATACTAAGTTCAGCTTCCTTTTGAGATAAGTCGGAAGGCCAAAATATAGAAGCTGACTCACGGAGTTATTCAACTGTTCTTCTGTAATTTTGAGTTGACATCTGTGGTTTTGTCTAATGGAATGTTGTTTGAGCTTGATCTGATCTTGTGCTTGCCCTTAGTAGCAGGGACTTTAATCACTACTATTTAGCAGTAGCGACTAAAGTTATGCCTTTCTCATATTTTTGGTGACAGAAATTAGGGCAATTTTCCTGAGTCAGCCATCCGCGATCGCCATTCCTTAAGATCCCCGATCGTAAAAACAGCCTGAAAATCCAATCCCTGCTCGCGATATAATTCAGATCCACCTTGCTCTCGATCGATCAAAGACAACACGCGATCGACTTTATAGCCAGCACCCCGCAGCCTCTCCACCGCCTGCATCGCCGATTTACCCGTCGTTACGACATCTTCCAACACCGCCACATTCGTCCCCTCTGGCAACACGGGCCCCTCAATATACGCCATTGTCCCGTGTCCCTTCGTCTCTTTGCGGACAATTAGCGCCGGAATCGATCGACCTTCCAGAGCCGAAACCACACTCACAGCAGTTACAATCGGGTCAGCACCCAACGTCAAACCGCCCACAGCCTGCACTTGAGGTGGCAGCATGGAGAAGAGTACGCGCCCCGTCGCCAAAGCACCTTCAGCGTGCAATGTCACTGGTTTGCAGTTGATATAGTAAGAACTTTTCTGCCCCGAAGACAGCACAAAGTCGCCTTCGCGATACGCAAACTCGCACAATAAATCCAAAAGTCGATCGCGCAACACCTTTAAATCAGCAGCATCCATAACTTAACACCTTGTAGAAAACGCAAATAATCCGCCGATAATCAGTCTATATTGGAACCGTAATTAATCTAGAAGCTGAAATTTATGAGTCAAAAGTTAAAAAGCCTCAGCAGTGCATTGATTGTCGCTGTCGCCTCTGCTGCACTGGCATCCGTCAAACCTGCCCAAGCAGATACAGCCCGATTTAGCCCCGTTGGTGACAACTTCAACCGACAATTCTTTGAAGCTTCAGGAGACTTTTATCACAACGTCAGCTTGCAAGGTTACATGGGCGACTATCTAGGAATTGGTTCCCCCAGTGGCGTAGTTGCCTTTCCCGAAAAAGAAATCGAGCGCGATGCCAGCCGCATCAGCGGCCTCTACCGACGAGTAATGCAGCGGCAGGTTTCCAGCGATCCAATTCTTCGGGTTCCGGATGCCACCAATCCCTTTGATGCCTCAGTTATGGCCTTGCCTCCAGCCTGCCAGGTAGCACCTCAAGCGAGCGGCTGTTTTGCCCCAGGAAGCGCAGTCCAAGAGCCGTTTGTACCCCGGCAGCAACAAGAGTCGGAGGCAGCACCAGGCGCGGTTAGAGGACTGTATAATGTATCACCGGTTCGCAGAAATTAATTAGCGATGAGAAAATTGGTTTGTAGTAAGGACTTTAGTCCTGATTTACTCGAAATCATAGAAAGGACTGAAGTCCTCACTACGAACCTTGATTACCGATGAGAAAATTGGTTTGTAGTAAGGACTTTAGTCCTGATTTACTCGAAATCATAGAAAGGACTGAAGTCCTCACTACGAACCTTGATTACCGATGAGAAAATTGGTTTGTAGTAAGGACTTTAGTCCTGATTTACTCGAAGTCATAGAAAGGACTGAAGTCCTCACTACGAACCTTGATTACCGATGAGAAAATTGGTTTGTAGTAAGGACTTTAGTCCTGATTTACTCGAAGTCATAGAAAGGACTGAAGTCCTCACTACGAACCTT
>NZ_JAHRFA010000045.1:27824-55433 GCF_020883045.1 Microcoleus sp. CAWBG58
AAATCAAAGAAAGGACTGAAGTCCTCACTACGAACCTTGATTACCGATGAGAAAATTGGTTTGTAGTAAGGACTTTAGTCCTGATTTACTCGAAATCAAAGAAAGGACTGAAGTCCTCACTACGAACCTTGATTACCGATGAGAAAATTGGTTTGTAGTAAGGACTTTAGTCCTGATTTACTCGAAATCAAAGAAAGGACTGAAGTCCTCACTACGAACCTTGATTACCGATGAGAAAATTGGTTTGTAGTAAGGACTTTAGTCCTGATTTACTCGAAATCAAAGAAAGGACTGAAGTCCTCACTACGAACTTACTTATGGTGAAACAATGCTACCGTCAGGCATGATTGTTTCTTTCAAATGAGCGCCGTCGAGATTAGCTCCCGCCAAATTTGCTCCTCGCAGATTTGCTCCTGTCAAATTCGCCCCTCTCAAATCAGCTTTACCGAGGTTTGCCCAACGAAAATCGGCAGCACTCAAGTCAGCAAAACTAAGATTTGCCCTAAAAAGATATGCTCCCGTGAAGTGAGCTTCCCCGAGGTTTGCTTTAGATAAATTGGCTGCGTAAAAATGTGCTTCAATCAATTCTGCTTGATTGAGATTGGCTTGACTCAGATTAGCATGATTGAGGTTCGCGCCGATCGCATTAACTCGAAACATTGCCGCCCCGATTAAATTTGCATCTCCTAAATCGGTTTGTTGGAGATTCGCAGCACTGATGTCCGCCCCAATTAGATTGGCACCGCTCAAATCTGCCCCCCGGAGGTCGGCCTCTCGGAGATTTGCTCCCGTTAAATTGGCTTTAACTAATTTAGTATCGAGAAGTTGTGCTCCAGCAAGATTGGCTAAACTGAGATTAGATTCGGCGAGGTTTGCTGTAATTAATCTAGCCTTAAACAAGTCTGTTTTAAAAAGGTTAGACCGTCCAAGATATGCACCTCTAAGATTTGCTTCAGCGAGGTTAGCTTCGCTCAGATCCGGTTCGAGGTTTGGGTTGAGATTTCTCCATTCAATCCAAGTAACTGCACCTTTTTTTAACAGCGCTAAATGCTGTGTATTTGCCATAATTGCATCTCCTATAACCCTATTCCTTGCGACCAAAAATTGCTGGATTTTCGCGACCAGATACGCTTTCCACCGCCGCAATTGCTGCCTGGGAACCTGCTATAATATCTCGTTCTGCTCCGCCGAGGTAAAGGCGTCCGAAACTACCGACAGCCTGAACTTCTAGGATGTTAATAGATGCACCTTTTTCTGCTTCATTGGCGGCCAGGGCTGCATAGGCTGCTGGTTCTACTTCTAAGACGTAAAGCGTTTGTCCCGCCAGCAACAACTGTCCGCGCCTGCTGCGGTTGATTAATTGTGTTTGGTGGGGGTCAATGTTGCGAATAATTTGACTGGAAATTACTCGCGGTTTGATACATTCTTCTCTACGGACTCCAATGAATTCTAGAATGGCTTTGCCTGCGGCCCTGGTTTCGCCCTGCTGGCCCGAGTGTACTTCCAGCAAGCCGTACAGGCGCTCGACTATCTGCACTCCAGGGCGCACCGAGGCTGATTTGAGGGCGACATCGGTAATTCGGTTAATTTCGATGCCAGGGGAGATTTCTATCCACAGCGACGCATCCCCCGGCAGTGGCAAGAATCCGGCGGCGACTGTGCCGATGTATGCTGCGTGCTGTGGCTGCAAGTTGTCTAGAAATACGTAGCTGCGTAGCTCTATTCCCAATTTGTTTTAATCTCCGTCGATCGAGCTTTTGTTGTCTGTGCAATATCTGAGTTTACCTTTTTTTGTCAACAGTACATTGTCTGTATGATTTTTGACGGTTGACGGTTGACGGTTGACGGTTGACGGTTGACGGTTGACGGTTGACTGTTTGAACAATACCGATGCGGCCGGAAACGATATGAGATTCACCCCGCGAAGTGACGTTTTGGGCTTTGCGAGCTATGTTTAATTTCGTATGACCACTAAAAATTTGATATCAATCTGTAGTAATAGCTGGAGTTTATCAATCTTTACTGCTACAGGTGGATTTAACTTTGAAAGGCGATCGATATAGTGATGATAGTTAAAGATTTTTGCCAACAGAGAGCATTTGAATTATGAAACGTTCTGATTTATCCAAAGCAATCGGTGCAGGTATTATCGCTGCTGGTTTAGCCATTTTACCAGCTCATCTGCCGACTTCGGCTCAGACAAATACAGCTCCGGGTACTAACAGCAGAGACACAACTACTACTACTACCACTACTCCTCGCTCCGGTGTCTACAGTGCCCAGAACGATCGCGATTTTGATTGGGGATGGTTGGGCTTGCTCGGCTTATCTGGCTTGTTGGGTTTAATGCCCCGCAAACGCGAAGAAAATGTCCGCTATACCACTACAACGGGCGATCGCGACCCGGCAATTCGTACAGATTACCGCTAATGCTAGAGTATAACGGGCTGTGGGTATCATGCAGGGACAGGATGTTTTAACCTGTCCGAATAGCACCAACAATCATCAAAAAACCTCCATCTGTGAGGTTTTTTTATTAGATACGCTCGGCAATCAATTGGTTCGTAGTGAGGACTTTAGTCCTCGAACAAGAGATGACTAAAGTCCAATGGCACTGAAGAAACAGCGTTGAGAAAATCTAATTCCTCAGTTTTTTTCCATTCAGTTAACATTGAAGAAGTTTCAGCGTATCCTACCCGTTTTTGTTCTGCGTACCAAGCTTTGGTCCTTGCAGCTAAAGCGCGGTTGTAGACTAAACGAGTACAACAAGAAAGTGCGTCGCAACAAACTTTCTTGTTCCGGCCTTGGGTAGAATCGATAGCTGAAGGCTTTTAGTGTCACACTTACAGTGTAACGCCTAAATTGTAAAATGTGCGTAAGTTCTCGTAACTTTTGTAAAGCCGTCGAGCGAAGGACGGGGTTTTAGACCCAAATTTCTGATAAAAAATATAGTCCTGGACGCATAACCGACGTATGTCAGGAGCTTAGGCTGCACCTTATCGCTAAGCCCAAGTGCATTTAAATTGTATAGTCAAATTTAACAAAACTCTTGTGGGGTGGGCCAGAAAGCCCGCTCAAAAAATAGAATTTAGATGCGGAACAGCTTATTAAGAATTAAAAATCAAAATTTGTTCTAATCCATGTCAAAATGAGTCTAACAAATTTTTTGAGTTGGAAGGCTAACGATGAGTGTAACTCCTAAATTGCAGCGCGCATTTGAGCAAGGCCGCGCCCTGAAAATTATCAGCGGTTTAAATAATTTTGATGCAGCCAACGTTGCGGCTGTAGTCAAAGCAGCGGATCTCGGCGGTGCTTCCTTTGTCGATATTGCTTGCGATCGCGATTTGGTATTGATGGCAAAACAGTTGACAAATTTGCCAATTTGTGTATCGGCTGTGGAACCAGAAAAGTTTGTGGCTGCGGTAGAAGCAGGCGCTGATTTGATTGAAATTGGCAACTTTGATGCTTTCTACGCTGTAGGGCGCCGTTTTGAAGCTTCTGAAGTTTTGGAGTTGACTCGCCAAACGCGATCGCTATTTCCGAACATCACTCTTTCTGTAACAGTTCCCCACATTCTGACACTGGACAAACAAGTACAGTTAGCAACAGAATTGGTCAAAGCAGGCGCTAGCATCATCCAAACCGAAGGCGGCACCAGCGCCCAGCCAATTCACGCCGGAACTTTGGGATTGATTGAAAAAGCAGCGCCTACTTTGGCCGCAGCCTTTGAAATTTCCCGCGCCGTACAAGTCCCCGTACTCTGCGCTTCGGGCATCTCCAGCGTCACTGCACCGCTGGCTATTGGCGCCGGCGCTGCGGGTGTTGGCGTCGGTTCTGCTGTAAGCCAACTTAACAGCGAAGTGGCGATGATTGCTGCTGTTCGCAGTTTAGTTGAAGCTTTGGCAAAAGTCGAGCGATCGCACTTTGCTGCTTCAATCTAATTAAGAAGGAAGAGTTGACAGTTGACAGTTGACAGTTGACAGTTTTCAGAGGGAAGAGGGAAGAGGGAAGAAGGAAGAAGGAAGAGTTGACAGTTGACAGTTGACAGTTGACAGTTTTTAGAGGGAAGAGGGAAGAAGGAAGAAGAAAGATTTTTCCCCCTCTCCCCCTCTCCCAATCTCCCAATCTCCCAATCTCCCCCTCTCCCAATCTCCCAATCTCCCTCTTCCTTAATAATTAATCCACCACACGGCATAATCATGTAATAAATGATTGTTTGGGGGGATATCATCAACTGATTCTAACTCTGCTAAACGCAACATAAACTTTTTGCGATCGCCAACGCGCTGAACTTCCACAAATATGCCGTCTTCCTGAATAGAAAAATCTTCCAACCGATGAATTGTGAATTTATCAGTATAAGAAGGTTGAGTTTTTTTGAGCCTTGCATATTCTTTTTTAGTGCCAAAACCCATAATATACTCTTCTTCCCATTCAAACTCTTCTATGCCAGTAACATGGCACGGAACTTGAAAATTTTGCTTGAGGTAGTCTAAATATTTGATTGTATTTTTAACATCGGCATTGATTTTTTTGTTTCCCAGGATTCTTCTAATCTTACTTTCAAATTGACTGCCATTAAATGGGTTGTTTTCATCGAGATCGGCGAAGATTTCTGGCTTGAAGGTGCCTCCTAATTCTGGTAATTCGGCAAGCAAGCGCTGCAAGTCGTTGAGCGGTTTCGGTCTTCTACCTGCTACAATGGTTTCATCAAGCTGAACTAAAGGAAGTTCGGATTCTGAAGGAAGGGATTTGCTTTGATTTGGGCGATCGTCAACTTGAGACTTGTTAACTTTAGGCTGGTTAACTTTAGGTTTGTTAAATTTGGGCATCGCTCGGTCTCGCTGTATCGGTTTATCAATAAAGTATATCTTGGTAGAAGTACATTCGTGTCTGATAAATAGGAGGAAGCTGTGATGCAATTATTAAAATCGCCTGATGAATCGGCAGTCTATCAAGGGCAATTCGGCGAGTTTACGATTACCGAAAGCGATCGCGCGGGAGTGCTGATTTACCGCGCGGGATTGGGGGTGGCGGCGCTGTGTTTGGCGGTGGGTGCTACTCTGGTGTTGCAACAGGGCGACAACGCAATGGCAATTCAAGCTGTAACGCCTGTTTTTGCGTGTTTCTGGATAGCTTTAGGCGTTAGTTTGGCAACTATTCACATTTACATGATAGCGCTGCATCGCACGTTACAGGTGTTTTGGGCGATCGGCGGCGCGGCAGCACTGTTTGTCGCTTTACAAAGTAGCGAACCTTTGGCTTTGGCGGTGTACGAACATCCAGCGACTTTGTGGGGAATTGGCTTTACTTTTGCTGCCTTGAATGGCATCTTTTTTAAAGAAGCTTTCTGCTTTAACCGCCTAGAAACTAAGTTTTTGACTCCGGGAGTTCCGCTATTACTTTTAGGACATATTTTTGGCTTCCTGACACCGGAAAATGAACAGTTGCTGCTGGGACTTTGGGCGATATTGTTCATCATTTTTGCTGTCCGCAAGTTTTTTCAACCTATCCCCCAGGATATCGGCGATAAGAGCGTTTTTGAGTATCTCAAACATAAATAATTTGGGAATGGGGAATAGGGAATAGGGCATAGGGCATAGGGAATAGGCAAAACCGGCCAAGAGCAAAACCGGCAAAACCGGGCATAGGGCAATTTTATAAATTTCTCACAGTCTCACTATTTCCCTCTTCCTAAAACCATTGGTATTGTTGCTTCTTTTTTCTTCTTCCTGATAACTGACATCCGTTACATCCGTTACATCCGTTACATCCGCTACAGAATCCGTTGCCGAACTTCCTTCTTCCTTCTGCTATAAAATGAAAATTCGTCTGATCCGCCGCCGAGAAATGTGGGCAATTACCTGGGAAGGTTGGGTAATTGCGATCGCAGGTTTAATCATTACAATGGTCTTAATTCTCACAAATATTCATCCATTTTTGGCGGTAAATGCGCCGATTAAAGCAGATATACTGGTTGTGGAAGGCTGGTTGCCGGATTATGCAGTCGAAAGTGCGATCGCAGAATTCAACAAAGGCGGATACCGGAAATTGGTGACAACCGGGCTTCCGGTAAGTAAGGGCCACTATCTCGCCCAATATAAAAATTATGCTGAACTGACCGCCGCGACTTGTATTGCGCTAGGATTTGATAAGAACAAAGTGGTAGCTGTACCCGCACCGAGTGTTGTGAAATACCGCACTGCTGCTTCTGCGATCGCACTTCGAGATTGGCTAGCTACTTCTGCCCTAAAAGTTGACTCAATCAATCTTTATTCTATTGGCACTCATGCCCGCCGTAGTTGGATGATTTTTAAAGAAGTGTTGAATCCTGAGATTAAAGTCGGGATTATAGCTGCGGAATCGCAAGATTATAACTCACAAGAATGGTGGAAATCGAGCGCAGGTTTCCGGACTGTGACTGGGGAAATCATTGCTTATATTTATGCCAGTTTTGTCGGTTGGAAAGCTTAGGTACGTTGTTGGGCTTCAGCCCTCTTTGTCTATAAGTATAAAGAGGGCTAAAGCCCAACAACGTACCTTTTTTTTAGTTGACAGCAATGGATAGTGCTGTTTATACCAAAAATGATAAAATTATTCTCAGATAAATTGAGGGCAAGTCGTTGCTAGAAGAACGCGCTTACTGGTTAGCATGGTCACAGATTAATGGTATCGGGCCGATTTTGTTGCAAAGATTGCACCAACATTTTAAGACTTTGGCAGAAGCTTGGATGGCCAAACCAGTAGATTTAATGCGAGTAGAAGGGTTTGGCAAGCAGGTAATTGATACCGCTGTCCAAGAACGATCTAAACTCAATCCTGAAGAATTTATTGAGAAACATCTTATTCACAATCCCTGTTTCTGGACACCCGCAGATAAAGATTATCCCAGCTTGTTATTAGAAATTCCCAGCGCGCCGCCGGTGCTGTATTATCGCGGTTTAGTCGATCGCAAAGAGAATCAAGGAATTACGCCCACGGTGGCAATTGTTGGCACTCGCAGCCCTTCGGAATACGGCCGCCGCTGGACTCGTAAAATTAGTGTGGCTTTGGCTAAAAATGGTTTTACTGTTGTTTCGGGATTTGCCGCAGGTATTGATACGGAGGCTCATACAAGCTGTTTGGAGGCGGGAGGCCGGACTTTGGCTGTTTTTGGTACTGGGGTTGATATCGTTTATCCTAAGCCAAATGAGCGGTTGTGCGATCGACTGTTACAGCAGGGACTGGCAATCAGCGAATATCCGGCGGGGACTCAACCGAATAAAACAAATTTTCCGCGCCGAAATCGGATAATTGCTGGCTTGAGTCGCGCTACAATTGTGATTGAAGCTCCCCAGAAGTCGGGCGCGTTAATTACTGCTTATCAAGCTAATGAGTTTTGTCGGGATGTGTATGTTTTGACGGGAAGGTTGGATGATGAGCGATCGTTTGGATGTTTGGAATTACTGAGTAAAGGCGCTCATCCGATTCTCCCGAATAGCGATCGACTTTTAAGCGAAGATAGATTGTTGGAAATGCTCGGAGCTATGCCAAAATTGGATAGCGCGCAGCAGTTGTCTTTGTTTCCGACAAATCCAGCCCCTGAAAAGCAAGAGCCGCTATTGGATGCAGAGTTGGCTGTAGTGTTAAAAGCTTTGGGTTCCGGGCCAAGTTCTCTTGATACAATTGTGGAGGCTGCGGGATTGGAAGCGGGGACGGTTTCTGGTATTCTTTTGCAGTTGGAATTGTTGGGATTAGTTTCGCAATTGCCCGGTATGCGATATCAGCGTTGTTGATTTTAGATGTTAGAAAACTCGGCGGTTGAAGAGGTATTTTGTTGGGCTTGGGCCCTCTTTCCTGATATTAGCAAAGAGCGCCAAATCGCAACTACTGAAGAGGTATGTTGTTGGGCTTGGGCCCTCTTTCCCGATATTAGCAAAGAGCGCTGAAGCGCAACTAATGAAGAGGTATGTTGTTGGGCTTTAGCCCTCTTTCCTGATATTAGCAAAGAGCGCTAAAGCGCAACTACGTACCTTTCCGGAGCGCTGAAGCGCAACTACGTACCTAATTTGTCTGACGACAAACTAAGGGGAGTTAGGGGCGATCGATCGCAAATCGCTCTCAAATCAATCCGAAACTCCCTACACTAATAATCCCAGGAGAAACTCCGCTGACAGAAGCCAAAATCTCTCCAGTTTGGGCAAACCGAATTAATGTTACACCGCTATCTTGACTGATAGCCAATTGCGAATCAGTTAGCCCGTTACCCAATACTAAGAAGTCTTTACCAAATTCAAAATCGGTAATAGTATCAGTCCCAGAATTAGTGGAAAGTAGGAATTTATCGACTCCCATTCCTCCAATCAAAGTATCATTTCCTAAACCGCCATTCAACAAATCATCGCCCTTGCCTCCGTAAAGACTATCATTACCATCGTCGCCGTTCAAATTATCAGCACCACGGCCAGCAAATAAGGCATCATCACCGCCCGAACCGAGCAAAGTATCGAAGCCTTTGCCACCGAAAATAGTGTCATTTCCAGCAGCGCCGTCGAGAGAATCGTTGCCCCTCATCCCCATCAACACATCATTGCTGCTGGTGCCGGTGAGGATGTCATCGCCATTCGTACCGTTGATGCGATTCCCCGAATTGCTGCCCAAATCTGCATCGCCGGTGACGACAGGAGTGGCAATTCCAGCAGGCAAAACAACTGCTTGCAATCGGCTATCTAAAGCAGCACCGGTATTGTCAGCAACTACTTGGGAAATTGTCTTGCTTCCCGTACCAATCGCTTTGAAATCCTGACTCGTCGGGCCTAAAGCTACTTGTTGGACGCGGGCAACCGCTTGGGGAATTGATGTTGCTGTTGGATTGGCAACGGCGACATCGATGCGCTGATTTGCGGTTGCCATTACAGTCGCGGATTGCGAGGTAATAGAGGTGACTTTTTGAATGTTGAAACTCGGGTCAATCTGCTGGATTTTAGTAGCGGATTGCTGAATGATTGGTTCTAAGGAGGCTGGATTGCTGAGGTTTAAGATAGCACCGCCTTGAATTTTATCGCCCATTGAACTGACAACAGCTTTGACAAGATCCTTAGTAGCTGCACTGGATGCACCGTCAATCAAAGCGACTGTTTGAGTGATGACGTTTTGGACTTTTACCATTGCTGCTAAAACTTGAACTCCCCCAGGCTGGTTGTTGTTGGTAGCTAGGATTGGATCTAAGCTAGTTACGTCAACTTCGGCGGGGAGTCCGAGGGCGGCTTTGATTAAAGATTGCGCTTCTTCTGGTGCAATTCCTTTGTCAATTAAGTCGGCAACTAAGCTGGTTAGGAGGGTGACAACTGTGGAATCTGGCGGTGCGGTGACAGGTGTTTCTAGGGGTAATCCGGTGGCGGTGTCAGTGCCTCCGATCGCAACTAAATGGCCTTCTGAGGGGTCGATTTCTCCGTTTTTGTTGGTGTCGAATGTCTCGAAGGGGATGTTGAGATCGAATTTACCACCTGTATCGGTAATTGTGGATGGTTCGTTGGTGTCTTTGATGCCGTTTTTGTTGGCATCTAAGAATAGAGTTGCACCGGAAATGTAGCCGTCGATTACCCAGCCATAGGTAGAGGTATAGATGGAAAAGACTTGTGACGCACTTTCATCTAAGGGATCTGTCGCCGTTAAGCGAAAATAGTAGAAATTTTCATCTGGTGGGTTTTCGTTCGGTTTCTGACGGAATTTGATGGTGTTATTGTCAGAATTGAAAGAGAAATCTAGCCAACTCGGCAATGCTTCGCCAGTAGGTAAAGGAGTGCCATCGGAATTAACCGGAGTCAGTTTGTAAGTGAGCTTTTGACCGTCCGGGTCAATGTAGACATCTTTAATGTCTGCGTCAGCATCGTTAATATTCGAGCTAAGTTTAATCTTCTCTTCTGGCGGTTTATTGCGCTCGTTGTCTGCGATCGTCACAGTAGCACTAGAGGGTTCGCCTACATTATTGTTGTTGGGCTCTAAGGTAATGACCACTTTGTCCTCGCCTTCTACCCGGCTGTCGTCAACGGGGCTAAGGATGATCTTGACGCTGCGTTGATTGGCTGGGATAGTCACGGTTCCATAGGGCCCAGACAAAGGTTTAGAGATAGTCTCAAAGCCAGGAAAAGGTTTAGACTCGTAAGACAACTCGTAATTTGTGAATGGGGCCCTGTTACTCTCGTCGAGCCTGAAGAGAACAGGCAAATCTTTGTCTAGAGTGCCGGTGCGGGTAATGGTGAATTCTCCGGGATTACCTGGTGCTCCTGCATAAGGACGAGTTACTTCCGCCGCATTGGGATCTGTAGCAACGATTGTGACTTTTCCAGGGCTATCGGGGGCGACAAAACTTTTGACTTCGGAAAAGGGTGAACCCGCCCAAGCACCGTCGATCGCCTGTACGCTCCAGTAATAAGTTTGTCCAGGGATTAAGTAATCTGGCTTTAGCAGCCAACTGTACTCGTTCCCCCTGTCGTTTGGGTTGCTCTTGGCTTGGTTTACATTCCCCAACTGCACTACTTGCCGAGTTCCGTTATCAAGAGACATTGGGCCAACAATGTACTCTTTAATGGGGGGCTCATTGCCACCTTTGGGATTGGGACGAGTGCTCCAAACTTGCAGGTTGTAGCTTAAACCCCAATCGGGAGTTTGAGCGTCAATTGGGTTCCCCGCTTCTCCTACTGGCTGCCACTTTAAATTGACTCCATCAAAAAATAAATTTTGAGGTGCAGAGGGTGGGGTGTTCGGCTTAGAGGTATTGTTGCGGTAGATTTTGACAAAGCTGCCACTCCCAGATAAATCATTTGTTGTGAGTGCAATATCTAGTCTGTCATCCTTGTTGTAGTCTCCCCAAGAACCCGGGCTGGCAACATTATTAGGCAGCCCTGCATCCTCTAAAAGTTTAAAGCCAGAATCATTGTTTTCGTAAACTTTGGCGCCACCCGGATTACCCAACGTTTCTGTCACAAGGATATCCGGCTTGCCATTGTTGTCGTAGTCTCCCCAAGCACCGAAAGCAGCACCAAAGCTATTAAAAGTCTGAGGTGGCTGAAAGCTAGTATCTCTAGCCCAGTTCTGCAGCAATACCTTGGTAGGGCCGTAAGAATTATCATTGGAACGTTGACTTCGACCTGCAAGCAAGATATCTAGTCGGCCATCATTGTTGGGGTCTGCCCATGCACCGTAAGTAATAGGTTCGTTGGGGTTTGGATTTTCCTGCTGTGGAATGTTCTCTACATTAAAGCCAAAACCAGTATCGCGGAACGATTGTGTGAAGAATAGTGGAGTTTTATCTTCAGTAAAGCCATTGCCAGTGTTGCGATACAATTTTGCGATGTATTCTGAACCGGTGTCCCCTGTCAGCAAGATATCCTTGTTGCCATTATTGTCGTAGTCTCCCCAGGCAGCATTGCCCTTAACACCCGGCAATTTAGCTCCAGTCTCCTCCTCAAAGTCTCTGCCCTCGTTGCGGAATACTTTGGCGATGTAGCCGCCTGCGCCCGTGTCGCCGGTGAGTACGAGATCCTTTTTGCCATCGTTGTTGTAGTCTTCCCAAGCTGCGGAACCTTGGAAAATACCAGGCAGCTTTACATTTCTGTCTAGACTAAATTTATTGATATTATTGGGGTCGATCGGCTCGGGTTGGAAAGGAGGCGGGAAATTATCAATCCTTGGGTTCCGGTACACTCTGGTGATGGCGGTGTAGGGCAGACTGGGGACGTTGGGTTCAGCGGGGATGGAGAAAGGGTCTGGTGGAGGAGTATCAATTACGCCTGTGAGCAAGATATCGAGATCGCCATCATTGTCCCTGTCTCCCCAGGTAGCAGAAGGCTTGGAAGTGTACACATTAGGAGGATTTTGCGCCAACCAACCTGCGTAAACGGTAGGCAGGTTTATATTAATTGGCTCAAAGTCATTACCGTTGTTGTTGTTATTACCGTTGTTGTTGTTATTACCGTTGTTGTTGTTGCGATACACTTTGGGGATATATGCTTTTAGCCCAGAAGCATTTGAGGGGTCTTTGGAACTATCTCGTTCCATGACCAACAGATCCAAATCGTCGTCATTGTCGTAGTCTCCCCACGCATTAGCGCCGACATAACCAGGTATCATCCGATCGACTTCGTTGGTGAACTTGGGGGTATTCGCCGCTCGATCGACATTTCCATTACCTAGCGGCTGATCGTTAGAACTCGGTATTCCCACCCTCCTGAATATCTCTGTGCGGCCTGTTCCTGTAGTAACTGGCGGATTGACTACTGGCGGATTGACTACTGGTGGCTTTGGCTCGACGACTACTACTGGATCGACGACTACTGGTGGCTTTGGCTCGACGACTACTACTGGATCGACGACTACTGGTGGCTTTGGCTCGACGACTACTACTGGCTCGACGACTACTGGCGGCTTTGGCTCGACGACTACTACTGGCTCGACGACTACTGGTGGCTTTGGCTCGACGACTACTGGCGGCTTTGGTGCAGTGTCGTTATCGGTAATCGCCCCTACAACCCCCGCAACCGCAATCCCGTTATACTTAACATCGGCACTGGTAACACTGTGAGTAATATTCCCGCTGTGCGCGCCTTCGACGATCGCATCATCAACAGCGATCGCAGTAACGGGTTGAGCGATATTCCAAGTGTTGGGAGTGAAAGTGATAGGCGCGATCGGCTGAATCTGACTACCTGTTGTGAGAGCGATCGTAACGGTGGCTGTTGGCTGCGATTTCAGCACCACATTGTACGTACCATTTGCACCGCCTTCGGTAGCAGTTATTTCCGTGGTAGTAATAGAAACACCAGCCGTATCATTGTCCTTATTGCTAATACCAACATCCGCTACATCTTTGTTGCTGTAATTGGTATCTGTACTAACAGTATTCGCGGTGATTATTTTGTACTCAATATCGCCGTCAGCAATCTTATCCTCAACCCCAGTTACTGTTACCGGTTGCGGTGTATCCCAGTTAGCCGGAGTGAAAGTTAAACTATTAGTCGAAACAGTTCCTTCCGCAATATTGGAACTATTCAAACCAATAGTCACATTAGCAGTTGGCTTAGTATTCAAAACCACAGCAAAGTTAGCCTTGCTGCCATCTTCGCCCGTAGTTAATCCCGCCGTCGGATTGACCGTAATTCCCGGAGTTTCATCGTCGCTGTTTGTAACCGCAACATCATCGGGATTGAGGTCATTGAAATTAAGATCGTCGCTAACGGCACGGGCTGTAATAATCTTGTAATCTTTGTTACCATCAGCTACAAAATCGTCAACGCCTGTCACCGTCACAGTCTCGACTTTGCTCCAATTATCGGGAGTGAAAGTTATGCTGTTAGGCGCAACGGTTCCCTCTGCTGTATTGTCGCTGCTTAGGGCGATCGAAACATTAGCGGTAGGTTTAGCGTTGAGTTTGACTGTAAATTCTGCCTTGCCTCCTGCTTCGGTTGTTGATAGCGATTTGGGAGTTACCGTAAAGCCAGCCTTGTCATCATCGGCGATCGAAGTTGTAGCAGTTGCAGTAGCAATAGTCGGCGCGCCACCCGGTGAAACGGGATTTGATAATGTAATGGCAACTGTTTCATCCGGTTCTATATTGGCATCTCCCAACACATCCAAAGTAATAGTTTTTGATGTTTCGCCCGCAGCAAAACTGATTTTGCCAGTAGCAAGCGTCGCGCCGGAAGTCCCGCCGATATTGTTGTAATCAGTGCCGTTTGTCGCAGTACCGGCGATCGTATAATCTACGGTACTCCAGAGTTCCGTGCTGCCGTTGCGAGTAATGGTAAATGTGGCGGGAGTTTTCCCTGAATTGCCTTCGATAACGGTAGGATTGTTGGCTGTGATGGAATAAGAACTATTCCTGTCCAATATTGATACTTTTCCTTGACTCGTCGTACCGGCAACACCACCTGTAACTTTGCCAAAGTTGAGAACTATTTGTTCGTTACTATCAACGATATTGTCAGCTTTAATCGTGACTGCAATATTCTGGGTGAGAGTAGTAGTGTTAGCAGGAAAAGTCAGCGATGTAGTTGACAGAGTGTAATCTGCACCTTGAGTAGCTGTGCTGCTGGGGTCGATAACAATTGGTACAACTACATCGCCGAAAGAACTACTGTTGCTGATAGTGACGGGGATATTAACTACAGTATCCGTAGCGCCTTCAGTTACGTTGTAAGTGCCACCTACTTTGGATCCAACAAAAGAAACTGTGCTGGGTGTATTGAGTAGCACTGAAACAGTGTTGTCTGAGAAGTTAGTTGCAGCAATATCTAGCTTGCCATCTGCATCAATATCCTTCACTACAACGGAAGAGGGAGCAGAATTAGCAGAACCTACCGGAAAGTTGGTGGGAGTGCTAAATTCACCATTACCTTTTCCCAACAAAACTGAAACGGCTTTAGCTGTACCATTCGTCACTGCCAAATCTGACTTGCCGTCACCGTCGATATCTCCGGCTGCCAGGAAAGTTGTATTCACTGCTAAATTGGGAGCAGCAGTAAAAGTTCCAGGGGTTTTTTGTAACAGAATTGAGACGTTTGTAGAAGTAATATTAGCTACAGCCAAATCGTCTGTATTGTCCGCGTCAAACTTCCCTACTACGATCGAATACGGCCCTGTTACCACTGGAATAGTTGGGCCATTAGTAAAGACTCCACTATTGTTTGCCAACAGAATTGAAACTGTGTTAGCGGTGCGACTTGTCACAGCTAAATCGTCTTGTTTCCCGTCACCATCAAAATCGCCCACGGCGATGGAAGTGGGTTGTATTCCTACCAAAGAATTGACTGGTGCACTAAAAGTCCCGTCAAGATTCTGCAATAGAATTGAGACAGCGCTATTAGTATTGGGGACACCCGTGGCGCGAGTAGTCGCTACAGCTAAGTCTGTCAAGCCATCGCCGTTAAAATCCGTAGCAGCAATGTAATTAGCCCGACTTGTTGGGTTCAAAGATATATTAGTGCTTGAAGCTAAGCCACCCAAAAATAGCGTGAGAGAACCGTTGCCGTTATCGACAACTAAGCCGTCTCTGTTACTTCCGAAAAATTTGCCGATCGCGAGGGCATTTCCTCCCTGGGCCAAGTTAGTAGCCGGATTGAAGCCTCCTGTGGCATTCCCTAATAAAATAGAGGTGCCAGAAGTGCCACCTCCGGCAGCGTTGCTATTGGCAACAGCTAAGTCTTTGATGCCGTTGCCGTCAAAATCTCCTACATCAACTAAGACGGGATTTGTGCCGACGGGAAAGTTGGTAGCTGGCTTGAAACTATTCAAAACGTACTCGTAATTAGCCAATACTTCGGGTGCAAATACTAGCGCTGTTTCTATTTTCCCGGTTCTGATTTCTAGTTCCCAGTCCCCGCCCTTTGCTACACTTCCGGTGAGGTTTTGGGAAGCTGCAACACTAGCCCCGGTTAACTCACTCAAGCGTTTGACAAATGCTTTACCTGTCTCGCCTGCTGCTATTTCACACCCGTAGAGGAGGATATTCGATCGATTTTTGCTGGGTGGCGAAAACCACTGCTGTAGATCATGCCGATCGCACTCTAGATCGTCTAAACTCAAACTACCATTACCCACTTGCAGGCTACCCGGAGCACCGTGAGAAACGATGTGAATGCTGTCAATATTGGTACGAAGAGCTAAGATTTGAGTAATTTGTGCGATCGCATCCTCATTCCCATCTAACACTACAACTTCCGTACCCGGTGTTACCCCAGCCACCAAACTTTGATAATCTTGTACTCTTGTATCGATAAAGGCGATCGACTTTACTGAAACTGGAACATTTAAATTAGACATAATACACCTATTTGGGGTAAAAAAGACAACAATTCCCCTGTTTCGCAACTTGCGTGCGAAACTGTCTATCAATTTTGATTTACACAGGCACGGGATTTCTGCGTAAAAATTTGGTTATTTCCGATCTGTTGTAGCTAACATAACAGTTTTTTTAGCAGAGCTATATAAAGTTTTCTTTAAAAAAATCTGGTAAATTAAAGTACCGATAAAGAGCGAGAAAATACTTAAGTACAATTACTGCGATGAATGCGAGATGCACATAACACAAATATTTTTGAAATGTAAGTGCTTTTGTATTGAGATTTAAGTGTGGTAATTAATACATAAATTAGGTAAGTAAGGTGATGTGCGATCGCAAAAATTGGAAACCTAGATTAGCGGCGATCGCCCGGAAATGATGTAATATCGTGTCCAGTCGATGACTATCACAAAAAAAGTTCGTAGTGTGGACTTCAGTCCGCTTTCTTTCTGGCTGCGGACTGAAGTCCGCACTACGAACGAATCTGGCGATCGCACTCAGGAGCGATCGCACATTAAATACTAACTACAGCAAAGTGAAATCCGCAGCATTGATCGCAGTGGAAGACACTCCAATTAAAGAAGCAAAAACTTGTCCGGTTGAAATTAAACTAATCCGAGTTATCCCATTACTTTGAGTAATTGCCAATTCGGAGAAACTTAACTCGTTACTGAGAATCAGCAAATCTTTGCCATCTTCAAAATCGGTAATAGTATCGATGCCGGAATCGACAGATAGTAAAAAGCGATCGATTCCCAGGCCTCCAATCAAACTATCATTACCCAGATCGCCCGATAAAACATCATCACCTTCACAGCCAATCAAAGTATCATCATCTTCACCCCCATAAATGCGATCGTTTCCTTCCCCTCCGTCTATCAAGTCATTATTGCGATCGCCCCTCAAGTAATCCTCACCTTGGCCGCCGCACAAGGTATCGTCTCCGAAATGTCCTAAAAGGGTATCATTGCCTTGACTGCCGACGATTAAATCGTTATCTTTGCCTCCAAACAAACAATCATTTCCTTTGCCGCCATCAATCCAGTCATCGCTCTGATTCCCGTTTATAAAATCATCGTCTTCTCGTCCATTAATAGAATCACTGCCGCGATTGCCAAAGACACTCTCTTGTCCTTCACCTCCTAAGATAATATCGTTGTTTTTGCCTCCAAATAGTAAATCATTTCCTGAATTGCCAACAATAAAATCATTTCCTGAATTGCCGTTAACCGAGTCATTGTCATTGCCACCAAAAAGATTGTCATCGCCTGCTTTGGCATCGAAAATATTGGGAATTGCACTGCCGTAGAAAGCATCATTTTGCAGAGTGCCAAGCTGATTTATGTTGCTGCCGTTGCCGTACAGAGTATCATCAACTTGATTGGGTTGGTTGAGATCGGGAGGCGCAATTGTACGGCAAATACAATCGGTGTCTGGGGTTTGAGGTGCATCAGTTGGCGCGGGGGGAAGAATTACGATCGCAGGTGTTGGCGTTGGCGTTACTTCTGGGGCAGGTGTTGGAGTTGGAGTTGGAGTTGGAGTCCTAGTCCGAGTTATTGTTGGTGTTGGTGTTGTGTCGTTATCAGCGATCGCCACTGTCACACCGGAAATTGTTATTTGATTATACTTAGTATCAAGACTCGTGGCTGTATGACCGATCGCCCCTGCGTGATTTCCTTCAACAACCGTATCGTCTGTAGCCGTTACTGTTACTGGTTTTGCCACATTCCAATCGGTAGCGTCAAAGGTGATCGGGGCGATCGCATTTATTTGACTGCCATTCGCAAAACTAACCGTTACTGGTGCCGTCGGCTGTGCAGTAAGTTTGAGGCTGTACGTGCCAGTAGCACCGCCTTCTGTTGCAGTGGTACTCGTCGGTGAAACAGTCACGCCGGCGGTATCGTTGTCAGCAATCGCGACAGTCACAGGAGAAATTTTCAGGTCATTATACTTAGTATCGTTGCTGACAGATTTGTGAGCAATCGTACCGCTGTGGGTTCCTTCGGGGATGCTATCATCGATCGCGCTTACAGTCACATTTTGAGCAACATTCCAATTATTCGGCGTAAAAGTGACAGGTGCGATCGCACTAATTTGACTGCCCGCGTCCAAGTTAATCGTAACTGGTGCAGCAGGTGCAGCAGTGAGAACCAGGCTGTAAGTGTCTGTGGTACTGCCTTCGCCGATTTGGGTACTGCCGGCTGATTGCACAATAGAAACACCAGGGCGATCGTTATCGGCGATCGATGCAGTAACATTGGGAATTGTCAAGTCATTGTAATTAGCATCGGTACTGGTAATAGCGTGAGCAATAGTGCCGCTGTGCGCCCCTTCCGAGAGATTGTCATCGATCGCGCTTACAGTTATATTTTGAGCAACATTCCAATTATTCGCTGTAAAAGTCACAGGTGCGATCGCATTTATTTGACTGCCGGGATTAAAGTTAATCTTAACCGGAGCAACAGGTTCAGAAGTGAGAATCAGACTGTAACTATCTGTGGCAGCAGCTTCGCCGATTTCCGTATTTCCGGCTGACTCGACAATAGAAACACCAGCGCGATCGTTATCGCCGATAGTAACATTGGCAATTGTCAAGCTGTTATAATTGGCGTCGGCACTGCTAATACCGTAAGTAATAGTCTGACTGAGTACCCCTTGAACTATATTGTCATCGATCGCACTAACAGATATCTTTTGAGGAACATTCCAATTATTGCGATCGAAAGTAATCGCCGCCACCGGATTAATGCGATCGCCCGCAGTTAAACTAATAGTAACGGGTGCAGTAGGTTGCGATGTTAGCCTAACTGCATAGCTTCCTGCTACGCCGCCTTCTGTAATACTTGTATTCCCATCCAGAGGTATGACGTTGATACCTGCTTTGTCATCATTTGCGATCGTAGTTGTAGCCGTTGCAGCAGTAATCGTAGGTGTTATACCCGGTGCAACAGGATTCGACAGCGCCACCGCAATAGTTTCATCGGATTCTACTACTGCGTCACCTAACACATCGAGAGTAATGGTTTTGGATGTTTCGCCCGCTGCAAAGTCGATCGTGCCAGTAGTAGCAGTTGCCCCAGAAGTGCCGCCGATGTTATTGTAGTCGGTTCCGTTAGTAGCAGTTCCTCCAATGCTATAGTTGACGCTACTTGCGGTGCCAATATCGCCGCTGCGAGTCGCGGTGAAAATTAGAGGTTTTGTGTCAGTATTGCCTTCGGGGATGCTGGCATTTCCCGCAGCAACCGCATAGGAAATTTTACCGTTAGCTGGAATAGTTAGGGTGGTTTGAGCGATCGTACCTGCCACGCTACCTGTAATTGTGCCAAAGTTAAGAATTGCGGTTTCGGCGTTTTCAGCGATGTTATCGGGTTTGATAGTAACTGCAACATTCTGCGTTAGATTATTAGTATTGGCTGGGAAAGTAACAGTTGTCGGAGCAAAAATGTAATCTAAATTTTGGGTAGCCGTGCTGCTGGGATTGATTACAATCGTTACAGTTACAGAAGTATTGGGAGAACTGCTAATAGTAACGGGAATATTGACTGTTATGTCTGTTGTTGATTCAGTGCCACTATAAGTTACTGACCCAAAATTAACTTTAGGAGTTGTATTGAGCAAAATCGAGGTGTTAAAAGAGTCAAAGTTTGCCGTAGCTAAATCGGGTAAGCCATCTTTATTAAAATCGCCTGCAACAATACCTTGGGGATTTATTCCCACACCAAAATTAATAACAGTGCCAAAAGTGCCGTTACCATTCCCTAACAGCAGGGAAACATCATCCGATCCATTATTTGCTGTGGCTATATCGATTTTTCCATCGACATTAAAATCGCCAGCAGCAATAGCAAGAGGGTCTCTTGCGACACTATAGTTGGTCGCTGCACCAAAGCTTCCAGTGCCATTGCCTAATATAATTGATACATTATTTGAGCCTTGATTGCTAGTTGCCAAATCTGGATTTTGGTCTCCATTAAAATCGCCCAATACGATGTAATTTGGGTTATTGGCAACGGTAAAGTTAGTGGCAGCACCGAAAGACCCATTAGCATTTTGCAACAGGATGGATATGTTATTAGAACTAAGGTTAGCTGTGGCAAAATCTGACTTGTTATCCTTGTTAAAGTCACCAACAAGCACAAAATATGGATTTAATCCCACGCTCAAATTAGTAGCTGCGCTAAAACTGCCATTACCATTTCCCAGTAAGATAGAAATATTGTTAGAGCTTCGATTGGCTGTAACTAAGTCAGGATTGCCATCAGAATTAAAGTCTCCAGCAGCTACAGTATAAGGATTTGCCCCCACACCAAAGTAGGTAGCATTACCAAAAGTTCCATTACCATTCCCTAAAAGTAGAGAAACATTGTTAGTAAAATTATTGGCTGTAACCAGATCGGAATTACCATCTTTATTAAAGTCACCTACAGCAACAGACCAAGTAGCGAGATCGCTCGGCGGGTTGGTGTTAAGATTAGTGGCAGCGCCAAATTTGCCAGTACCATCTCCCAATGCGATCGAAACATTGCGATTAGTTCCAGTGGTAGCAAAAACTAGGTCAAGGTTGCCATCTTTGTTAAAATCTCCAGTGGCAACTTTGCGGAGACTGTAGGTTATGGGAAAGTTAGTTGACGCGCCAAAACTATTCAAAACGTGTTCGTAATTTTCCAATACTTCCGATTCAAATACCAAGGATGTTTTAATCAATCCGATTCTTGCTTCGAGTTTCCAGTCGCCACCTTTTGCCGCGCTTCCCGTGAGGTTTTGGGAAGCAGCAACATTGGCATTTGTGAGTTGGGCAATTCGTTGGATAAAGGTGAAGCCATCTATTTCTAAATCTACATCTACATCTAAATCTCTCGCTTGTTCCCCGATACCGCCGGGGAATTCATTCCCCGTCTCATAGCAAAAGTCCTCTAAAGAGGACTGAATATCCATCTTATTTACAGTCGGTTTCAACCGACTTCCGCTATGAGACAGGGAATTAATTCCCTGTCTGACTTTTGGGTAAGCACGAGGTATTGATGCAACATTACAACCATAAATTAGAATATCCGAATCAACAGTTAAAGCACTTCGCCACTGCTGCAATTGCTGGGAATAAGCTGACAAATTATCTACATTCAAACTACCATTACCCAGTTGCAAGCTACCCGGAGCACCGTGAGAAACGATGTGAATGCTCTCAAGATTGGTACGACAAGCTAAAATTTGAGTAATTTGTACGATCGCATCCTCATTCCCATCTAACACCACAACTTCCGTACCGGGTGTTACCCCAGCCACTAAATTGTGATAATTTGGTACTTGAGTGTCGATAAAGGCGATCGACTTTACGGCAGGAATATTTAAATTCGGCATCATACACCTCCCAATTAAAAAAATCACAAACAGAATATTCAGGAAATGAATCCGAAATTACTGTACACAAAGATTTGCGAATCATACGCAAATGTCAAATTAATCGAGGTACGTTGTTGGGCTTTAGCCCTCTTCACATATGTTTAAAGAGGGCTAAAGCCCAACAACGTACCTACTCTGTCAGGTCATCGATCGCAATTTGGCTATACTTAAAATCACGACTGCTAATCCTACGGCGGCGATCGCATAATAAACATTAACATTAGCTAATAAGCTGTCATCATTGTCAATAGTCGTTGTCGCGATCGCAGTGGTAATATAAGAGCTAAAAGGTGCCACAGGATTTGACAGTGCAACTGCGATCGTTTCATTCGGTTCAAACCGTGTATCCCCCACCACATACAGAGTCAGGGTTTTGGATATTTCACCCGCTGCAAAGTCGATCGTACCTGCGAGCTCTGTTGCCGGATAATTCGCCCCAAGATTATTGTAATTGCTGTTGTCGATCGCACTACCGCCGATCGCATAATCTACAGAACTTGCCCAGGATGTAGTGCCTTTGCGAGTGATGGTAAAAGTAACAGGAGTATTGCCAGCATTGCCTTCTGCCATTGCCACAGCGTTAGAAGTAATAGAATAGTCGATCGGATCGAAAAGAATAGTTACCTTGCTCACTCCCGATCCCAAACGATCCGATCGCCCGCGAATCACCCTATTAAAGCTAGCATAGATGCTGGAGTTGACCGATCCCGTCGCATCAACTTGACTGGCAGTAGCATACAAGTACGGCGATTTCAAGCTATTTTGGAGTTCTTTGTGGTTGTTCCATGCCAGCTTTTGGTTGCTAACTTCTAACTCGATACGGGAACCATTACTTACCAACTTAGGAACATTTCCCTGGACAATTTGAGCGCCCGGAGGTGTATTGTAGTCGTTACCAAAACAGCCATATTCCCATTGGCAATCTGCATCTCAGCATCGTTGCTTTGAGTCCCAACATCCCCTCCATAGCCGTCATTCGATGCCGAATCACCAATATTTACCGTCCATCCTGATGATGTTTCACCATAGTCAACGATAAATTTAACGGTGGTGAAATCTTGAAAATTGATCTTTACTAACGTTTCTAACCAACTGTCGCCGTTGGCATCAATCGGAGGTTGGACAACAGTAATAAACTGGTTCTGCGTACCTGCGATCGCGCCTGTTTTTAAATCAATTTCGCAAGTCTTTGTCAGGTTGGATTTTACCATAATACGTCATATCGGAGTTGCAAATATCGAAAAAGTAGGGAGTGCATCTCAGTTTAGCATTTGTAGTAATGTCGGGAACTCTGGTGCTGTATACAGCAAGCGAGCGGGGACGCTCGCACTCAAATAAAAAATACTTTTTACCAAAATGAGATGCTCCCGAGAGTATCGACAAATATAAGAGAATACGGTTCAGTTAAGGTTTGTGTGTCATTGCGCCGCAGGAGATCAATCGCAGCGTGTCTTAACTGAACCGTATTGAACTACAACAAACTGAAATCCGCCGCATTAATCGCAGTAGCAGACACTCCGGTTAAAGAAGCAAAAACTTTTCCGGTGGCGGCAAAACTAATCCCAGTTATGCCATTAATTTCAGTAATTGCCAACTGCGAAAAAGTCACTCCATTACCGAGAATCAGCAAATCTTTGCCATCTTCAAAATCGGCAATGGTATCAATCCCGGAATTCGCAGCCAACACGAATTTATCCAATCCATTGCCTCCCCTTAAAGTGTCATTCCCTAAACCGCCATTCAGCAAGTCATCTCCTATATCTCCCTGCAGAATATCATTGCCGTTATCGCCGTTCAAACTGTCAGCACCCCGCCCTCCATACAACCAATCATTTCCCTTGCCGCCGAAAAGAGTGTCATCCCCATTTAGGCCCGCAAGGATATCATTGCCATTAGTACCGTTGAGAACATCGTTACCATTGGTGCCGTTGATGCGGTTGATAATAAAATTGCTATAAATAATGCTCTTAAAACTGCCTCTAACACGTATAGATCTCCGAAGATCGCTAATCGTAAAGCTGCCTTCGGTAGCAAACGGCGAACCCGCCCAAGCAGTATCAATCGCTTGCACACTCCAATAATATGTTCCCGGTTGCAAATCTTTTAACTGCCAATTAGTGTTTTGACTGGCATTGCCCAACCCGACAATTTCTCGGGTGCCGTTGTTTAAAGACATCGGAGCAAAAATCTCACTGCCTCCGGGCGTCGTACCGACTCGCAAATTGTAGTTTAAACCGGCCGCAGGAGTTTGAGCGTCGGTTGCTGGATTCCAATTGAAAGAAACTTCTCGGTTACTAACTTGCGATCGCAATCCTGTCGGTACAGTAGGAGGAGTATTCGCGTTAGGACTATTATTGCGGTAAATATCGCGATCGAGCAACATATCCAATTTGCCATCGGAATCGTAATCTCCCCAATTTGCGACATTGCTACCGACATTACCGGTACTGGCATTACCGGGCAAAACATTCGTATCTTCAGCAAAGCCGCTACCCGTATTGCGGAAAACTCGATTTCCCCTGTTAGTACCTGCCAGCAAAATATCTAATTTTCCATCATTATCGTAGTCTCCCCAATCTGCAAACTTGCTTCCAGGAAATACCGCATTCGTATCTTCGCTAAAGCCATTACCAGTATTGCGAAATATCTTGGTTATTAAGCCCGCATCGGTGCTACCGGCCAGCAAGATATCCAACCTGCCATCATTGTTGTAATCTCCCCAAGCAGCCGAACCTTCAGAAACACCGGGCAAGGAAAAAGCTTCAATAAAGCCGCCGCCGGTATTGCGAAATACCTTAGCTATTTTGCCGGTACTGCTAGTACCAATTAACAAAATATCCTGTTTACCATCTTTGTCGTAATCTCCCCAAGCAGTCATACCGTTCTTAACGCCGGGAAGTTGAATATTGAAATCGGGAGCCAAAGTACCGTTGCTATTGCGATAAACGATGCTGGCGTTTGTGAGAGATAACCCTGTATTATTCGGATTACGGAAACTCTGTTCGGTGGCATTTAGGAGGTCGAGTTTGCCATCGTTGTTGTAGTCTCCCCAGGATTGGGAACTACCTTGGGGAACTCTATCCGAGCCTGTCAATTTGCCGCCACCGGAGATTTGGACTGAACTCGGTACTGGAAATCTCCCGAATGGAGCTGTCTGCAAAGCAAAGTTTAGTTTGCCATCATTGTTGTGATCTCCCCAAGCTGCGGTAGCACCTAAAGTCAATCTTGGAGTGCTTCTTTCAGCGGTAAAAGTGCTACCAGTATTGAGGTAAGGCCAAGAACCCGTGGCACCATCGCTGCCAGTATTGCCACCGAAGCCGCCTAGAATTTGCGGTACACCAGCAGCGATAAAATCGAGTTTGCCATCACCGTTATAGTCTCCCCAATCGCTAATTGTTTTGCCGCTGAAATAACTCGATATTTCTGTAACAATCTTGCTGAAAGTGTAATTGCGTTCCAAGTTTGTGATGCTGACATCTTCAGGATCGATACCTGAATAACTAACGAAATTGTCACCCGGAGTGCGAACATAATTGCTAACAGCCGGATCGAGGATAATTTTGTAAGAAATATCGCCGTCGGGTCGGTTATCGTTAACTCCGGTAACAGTAACAGTTTGAGCGATATTCCAATTATCGGAAGTGAACAGCAAGCTTGATGTAGAAACAGTTCCTTCAGCAGGATTGTCGCTTCTGACAGGTATTACTACATTCGCTCTAGGCTGAGTTGTGAGTAAAACACTAAATGTAGCCTGGCCACCTGCTTCTGTTGTTGTCAAACCATTTTTCGGCTCGACCAAAATAGCTGGGTTTTTGCTTCCAAGATAGCGAAATAGATTTGTGATGCTAACATCAGCAGCATTGAGACCGGAATATTTTGGGTCGGTGCTGACGGCAGGAGCAGTAACGATCGTGTAAGGTCGATGTGCCATTAGTGTCGGATTGTTGCCCCCTCCTGTTACCGTTACTTCTTGAGGTACGTTCCAGTTTTGTGGGGTAAAGGTAACTGCGGAAGTCGAGAGACTTCCTTCCCCTGGATTTGCGCTCAAATCGATCGCCACATTAGCCGTCGGCGGGCTGTTAAGTTCGATGCTAAATTTAGCTTTACCACCTGTTAGCGTAGTAGCTAATCCATTGGTAGGGGTGACAGTAATTCCCGGAGTATCACTAATCGTAAAACTGCCTCCTTCAGCAAACGGCGAACCTGCCCAAGCAGTATCAATTGCTTGCACGCTCCAGTAATATGTCTGATCTGGAGACAAGTCTTTGAGTTGCCACTGGGTGTTTTGACTGACATTTCCTAGCCCTACAACTTGCCGAGTTCCATTGGCAAGAGACATCGGGGAAAGAATATCTTGACCCCCCGGTGTCGTGCCAACTCGCAGGTTGTAGCTTAAACCATCAGCAGGAGTTTGAGTGTCGGTTGCTTTGTTCCATTTAAACGTAGCTTTTCGCCCAGAAGGTAAAACCGATAGCCCTGTGGGTGCAGTGGGTGGAGTGTTCGCATTAGCTGTATTGCTGCGGTAGATTTGTTTGCCGAGCAAAATGTCAAGTTTGCCGTCATTGTTAGAGTCTCCCCAAGCTGCGGCACCGCTGTCATTGAGTCCGGCATTTGTTTCTTCGGTAAAGCCGTTGCCAGTGTTGCGGTACACTTTGCCATCAACCAAGACATCGAATTTACCGTCATTGTCGTAGTCTCCCCAAGCTGCTAAACTGCCACCGGGCAATGCAGCAGTCGTATCTTCGCTAAATCCGCTGCCAGTATTGCTAAATACCTTGGTTATCAAGCCGGTATCGGCATTACCTGCCAGCAAGATATCCAATTTGCCATCATTGTTGTAGTCTCCCCATGCAGCCGAACCGTCAGAAACACCGGGCAAGGAAAAAGCTTCAATAAAGCCGCTGGCAGTATTGCGAAATACCTTGGATATTTTGCCGGAACCGCTGTTCCCCGTTAGCAAAATATCCTGTTTGCCATCTTTGTCGTAGTCTCCCCAAGCAGCAGCACCATTGGAGACACCGGGCAAATTAGTGCTGGTATTGATATCTGCTACGTGGCCGCTGCCAGTATTGCGGTACAGCAGGCTGGCGATTTGAGCTTCCCCAGATTGAGGATTGAAAGCAATTTTTCGGATGTTTGCATCGAGGATATCTAGTTTGCCATCGTTGTTATAATCTCCCCAACTAAGAGAACCTGGCTCGCGAGAGAAACCAAAATCTTCATTGAGGCCGAGATTGTAGTTCGTCCAAGAAGTATCGCTATTTTTGTAGACTGAGATTGCGTAGGAGGGCGGAGGGCCACCCCGTCCGCCTGGATTATCTAAATTGTTGGCAGCGAACTCTAATCGACCATCATTGTCAGCATCTCCCCAACCAGAATATGAAGTTAAAGTAATGGGAAAAGTGCGCTCCCAAGTCAGCGTAGTGTCTGCGTTGCGATACAGCCAAGTACCGTCGGTGCGTATCTGTCCCGTCACCTTCGGACGATTTCCTGATGCTAAAACATCAAGTTTGCCATCGTTGTTGTAGTCTCCCCAAATTCCCTTGGCTTGCCCGACTCCCTCCGATAGTTCTGTGGGGAATTTCACAAACAGCGGGGCTGGAGTTTCGTTGTCAGTGTTGGTTACGGTTAGGTTGTTGGGAGAGAGAAACTTGTAGTTCAAATCATCGGTTGCGGAACGATCGAATTTGATTGTATAAGTGCGATCGCCATCTTTGATCGCATCGTCTACTCCGGTAACAGTGACGGTTTGGGATGTGTTCCAATTTTCGGGAGTAAATGTCACTTCCGATCGAGAGATTTTGCCCTCGGTTGGGTTGTCAACGCTAATGGGAATTGTAACAGTCGATCGCGGTTGAGTTGTGAGAAAAACGCTGAAATTAGCAGTACCTCCTGCTTCGGTTGTAGTTAACCCGCTGGTGGGATAAGCCACAATTTGCGGGCGTAAACCATACTGAATGACTAATAGATTGGTAAGGCTGACATCTGCTGCATCAATACCTGAGTAACTAGAATCTCTACTTTCGGCGGGTTCGGTAAAGATACCGTAAGGTATGTTGCTGTATTGGTTTTCTATTGGGCCACCTGTACCTCTTACGGTGACAGTTTGAGGTTGATTCCAGTTATCGGGAGAGAAAGTCAGCCTCTGGGTGGAAAGTGTTCCTAGGTTCGGGTTAGCCGTCAAGCCAATGCTGACTCCATCACGCGGTTGAGTATTTAGTTTGACGCTAAAAGTTGATTCACCGCCTGCTGTCGTGGTGGTTAATCCGCTGGTGGGGCTGACAGTGATGCCAGGAGTTACCGGTGTCGGAGTTGTAATCGGTGTCGGAGCCGGTGTCGGAGTTGTAATCGGTGTCGGAGCCGGTGTCGGAGTTGTAATCGGTGTCGGAGCC
>NZ_JAHRFA010000046.1:0-54963 GCF_020883045.1 Microcoleus sp. CAWBG58
GCCTCAAGGTCGAGCCTGATACTCCTGATAGTTTTGCAAATTCCGCCACTTTCCACATGAAACTTCCTCTCGGTAGTTAACTATGGATAAGTTTAACAAGCTATTTGCTACTTAAGTCTGACTCTCCTCAGGTAATGCGGTAAATTTTTGTTTCCATCTTTCACAGACTTGTGAAAAACCTCAAACAATCTGCGATTTGGGATTCTCGGATTCAGGCTTGTCCCCATGCAGTCGATTTGAGCAACCTTTCATGATAGCTTTCGATCTGTGTTCATGGCTAGAGATTAATGGTACAATAATCTCGGGGTAGCATAAAAAATTGCTCGAAACTGCGTCGGTTTCGGTTGCCAAGAGTGCCAACCTTTAGACTGGGAATTGGTGTGGATTTTCTTGGTAGTGCTGACATTTGACTGGTTCCAGAGAGTTGCAATCGGATGTGGTCGCTGTCTGTCCCGTTGGCGGACTTGTGCTTCCGCTAGCCGATCGACTGTCGGGCCTGCTGACAACAAATCTCTCAGCAGTGTTAAGCTTGTCATCGCGAAGTCATTGTCTTCGCTAACTCGATCGCTCAGTCCCTTGCTGCGCTGCTAAAATTTTGTTAATAAAATTTACTCGGCGGTATGTATCTAAACAATTATGGTATAGTCTTTAGTTTCTAGCTCCCAATCAGAGCTTGAGGCTATAAAAAATATGCTGAGAACCCCGTCCTTTCAAGACGGACATGAAAGCTAACAGGAGGCTAAGGCAATGCCAGTGACAAGAGTGAGATTTCGTTATTGTCATAGTATCTACAAAATGATATAATATTTTGTAGAGCTAGTCAAGAATCATGCTAAATCTCAGTTACGAGTACAAACTAAAGCCGACACAGAAGCAAATTTCTCAAATCGAAATAACTCTGGTAATTTGTCGTAAGGTTTGGAACTACGCATTGAGAGAACGTAAAGACTGGATTGACTCTCGTAAATGTCCGATTAATGCTTGCTCGATCGCTCGCGAGTACATTATTCCGGCTGATGCTCCCTACCCAAATTATTACAATCAGGCAGCGGAGCTAACCAAAGCTAAAGAGTTGTTTCCCGAACTTAAAACGGTTAACGCAAAAAGATGCTTCAACAGGTGTTAAGAAAGCTTGAAACAGCCTTCCTAGACATGAAACGTAAGGGAATGGGATTCCCAAGATTTAAGAATAAATACCGAATGCGGTCGTTTGTATTTCCCCAAATGCTCAAAAATTGCCTCCAAAGAAATACTATTAAACTCCCACAGTTAGGCATTGTTGAATTCATTAAATCAAGAGAGATTCCTAATGGGTTTGCGATGGAGCAAGCTCAAATTGTCCGGAAGGCTAGTGGATATTTCGTCATACTTTTCTTAGAATGTGATGTTAATGTTCCTCAACCCGTTGCACAGGGATTCCCCGTTGGCATAGATCTAGGTTTAGACCAATTTTTAGCAACTTCTGAAGGCAAATTAGTTAAACGTCCTAAGTTTCTCAAGGTCGAACACCGCAAGCTTAAATTGCTGCAACGTCGGCTCAAGAACAAGAAGAAAGGCTCTAACAACCGTCATAAGTTGAATAGAAAAATTGCTAGGCTGCATCAGCGTGTTACTGATACCAGAAAAGATTGGCAGTTTAAATTAGCTCATGACCTAGCTCTAGATGCGGGAATGATATTTGTTGAAGATATCGATTTTCGAGTCTGGGCAAAAGGTAGGTTTGGCAAACACACCTTAGATGCTGGTTTCGGTCAATTCATCGCGATTCTGTCGTGGGTGTGCTGGAAACGGGGAGTACATTTTGAGAAGGTAAACAAGGATTACACTTCTCAGGTTTGTCCGAATTGCGATCGTCACACTGGCAAGAAAGCACTTAACGAACGAGTGCATAATTGCCCTGAGTGTGGGTATACAACACATCGAGATGTAGCAGCCGCTCAAGTTATTCGGTTTTCAAGGATTGTCGGCGGAGGGACGCTTCGTAGACATTAAAGAAATTGCCTGTGGAGGCGGTCTGACGGGGACCGGAAACGGTCTAGTTAAGAGCCTAAGAGACAGGAAGAAGAAAGCGTGAAGGTGTGGATGCGATCGCACCGGAATGCAACCTTTGAGAATTCCCGCGCATTTATGCCGGGGATCGCGTCAATAATTCCCATATTCGACCTTTGACCGCAAAACTTTAGAGGAAAAATTGCCGATTTTTAGATCCTTGTTCCTCAAATGCTTGAATCTCAAATCGCTCGAATGACTCGGCTGCAAGCTATTTCTAACTGCCCAGCGCAGCTCAAGCGCATAAATTAAGATGATGGCCTCATGGAAGACCGCTTTAACGCCCGAGATCCGCAGTCAAATATAAATCAATTGATAGTTTCTACTCCTTTTTTTGCAGGTTTGCCTGACCCTGTAATCGAGAGAGCAACTGTCCACATCGTTACCCGCAGTCATCCGTCGAATCAAGTGATTTTACTAGAAAATGACTGGGGAACATCAGTGTATTTTATATTGGATGGTTGGGTGAAAATTCGCACCTACAATCTAGACGGAAAAGAAGTAACGCTGAATATTTTAGGGAAAGGAGAACTGTTCGGGGAAATGGCAGCGATCGAAGAAGCACCGCGATCGACAGATGTCATCACCCTAGCCCCGACACTGATCGGCAATATGCCAGCTCAAGATTTTGTGCAACTCATTCATACCGAGCCCCTCGCAGGCATTCGGCTAGCTCAACTGATGGCCCGCCGCCTGCGGCAAGTCAACCGCCGCCTGCGTTTGCGAGAGTCTGACAGTACCTCGCGAGTAGCAGATATTCTATTATTTTTGGCAGAGGGGCAAGGGAAAAAAATGTCCAGTGGAGGTACAGAAATTCCCAACCTGCCGCACAGAGAATTAAGTAGCCTCAGCGGGCTGGCTCGGGAAACGGTAACGCGAGTGCTGAGCAAGCTGGAAAAAAAAGGAACTATTCAGCGCGAACGTGACGTTTTGTGCATTCCCGACCTACACGCCTTGGAACGTCTGTTAGTCTAGAAGTATCAGAGATTGTTAATTTGAATCTCATTCAACAGCACTCTCTGTTAACTAACGGATATTGATGATTTCCCGCCAGAGGTAAAGCTGTGAGTTTTAAGAAAATTTTCGCCGCCGTCGATGATTCTGAACTTGGCCGCCGCGTCTTCAGTCAAGCCTTAGAATTAGCCTCGATCGATCGAGCTAAGATGATGCTATTTCACTGCGTTACTGTCAACTCGCTGGGCGAGACGGCAGTGCCAATTCCGGTAGATTTGGGCTTGAATGCCGAGTTAATGGATCAAGCTTATCAAGCTCAACGTTTGCGGCTGGAAAGGGAGGTAAAACAGTCTGAGGGTTTGCTGAAAAATTATAGCGAGGTCGCAGCCAAACAAGGATTGGAGGTGGAATTTGACTGCCAAATGGATGGCGATCCGGGGCATTGTGTCTGCGAACACGCCCAAACTTGGGGTGCAGATTTAATAGTAGTGGGGAGGCGCGGCCGCACGGGGCTTACAGAAGCTTTCCTCGGGAGTGTGAGCAATTATGTCGTTCACCACGCATCTTGTTCGGTATTTGTAATTCAGGAAGTCAAAGCTGAAAAATGATGCTGCTTTCAACAGTTGACAGTTGACAGTTGACAGTTGACAGTTGACCTCTGCCTAAAAGTCAGAGTAGGGGAGTAATGAATAGTCTGATTTTAATTTTTACGCCCAAGCCAGAGGCTTTCAACCAATTCTTTCTGGTAAATTTTCCTGAGAATATCAATCTAAAATAAGACTGGCGTTCCTACCTAAACCTGGTTGCTGCGAACAATATTAAATTGGGTGGCGAGGCATCCCAAGAGTGAAACCCGAAGTCAATAGGGCATAGGGCATAGGGCATAGGGCATAGGGCATAGGGCATAGGGCATAGGGCATAGGGCATAGGGCATAGGGCATAGGGCATAGGGCATAGGGCATAGGGCATACCTCACTTTTTTGAGAACCGCCATACCTCATCTTTCCAAGAACCGCCATAGCACGCAAGTCCTGTAAAATCTAAAATCTAAAATCTAAAATCTAAAATCGGATGAGTGATTTTTTGTCAGCAGATGCTGCGTCTAATTCAGGCAGTTCACCCAGTACCAATAATGAGCCACAAACCGCCACTTTTTCAGTAATGGCTGGCGATCGCAAAAATTCCGAGCCGGGAACGCCCCCCTCTGGAGAAGCGCCTTTGAGGCTCGTAGAAACGGCATTTTTGGCAAGTACCGCTAGCTTGATTTGGCTGATAAATTATTACTTTCCGCTGGGCCCGTTGCTGCGGGTTTTTTTCCCGGTGCCCATAGCCCTGGTTTACCTGCGCTGGGGGAGTAGAGCCGCTTGGATGTCAGCTTTGGTTTCCGGTTTGCTGCTGTCGGTACTCATGGGCCCAACGCGGAGCATTTTATACGTGATTCCTTTTGGAATTATGGGAGTTGCACTGGGAGGACTTTGGCGGCGCAAAGCGAGTTGGTCTGTCTCTATTAGTGTGGGGGCGGTAATTGGTGCTGTCGGCTTCTTTTTTAAGTTTTGGCTGCTGTCAGCTTTGGTGGGTCAAGATCTCTGGGTTTATGTAACCGCCCAGGTAACAGAGATTGTGGAATGGGTATTTGTGAAGCTGGGCTGGCTGAGCGTGCCGAGTTTGAGTACAATTGGGGCGATCGCCGCTGGGATGATTTTGATTAACAATATTGTCTATTTATTTGTAGTGCATTTAGTAGCTTTGTTGCTGTTAGATCGTTTGGGAAATCCGATTCCGCGGCCGCCGCGCTGGGTGCAAGTTTTAATCGATTATGAGGAGTAGTTTTTGACAGTTGACAGTTGACAGTTGACAGTTGACAGTTGTCAACAGTGATTAGTGATTGGTGATTAGTTATGGGGCATGGGACATGGGGCATGGGAACCAACAAATAACAACAAATATAAGAAAAATCCAAAATAAGCTGTTGTGCATTTAACTTGAATGTCAACAAACAATTCGCCGTCTTATGGGGGAATACGGTTTACTTAAGATAGTCCGAAGAGAGGAACGAAGCAATCTCCGTACCTATTTTTCATAGGGTTTTACCCCCTGAACATTCTTAAGTAAACGGTATTGTCTTATGAGGTGGGCGTCTCGCTCTGAATATGCAATTTAAATGCGTGACAGCTTAACAAGGAACCAATGACTAATAACAAATAACTAATAACTAATAACAAATAACTAATAACTAATAACTAATAACTAATAACTAATTTATGATTCATATTTATACAGAAATTGAACGGGGGCAACGGTGGCTCGATCGCCATCGGGGACAAAAACCGATATTTGCCTGCGTGTTAGGATTTACCGCAACTGGCTTAATTCCGGGGATTTCGGCAGCAGGAGCAACCCCGCGCGATCGACAATTTACTTGTTTGGCCGATGCAGAATTTTTGTATAACGGCCCCCAACCCTCGCCGCAGTATCCCTTGCCGCCCCTAGAAGCGGGTGCCTCACCGGTACTAATATCTCGCGCCGCAGTTGAAGCTTTGGAAATTCCCCTTTACCTGTTTAATGCAGGTTTATCCCTGCCACCTCCGGTACCTGCAATTGATTTGGGCGGTACTGCGGCAAAGTGTCTTATTTCTGGGAATGCTTTGGAAGTAGAAACAGTCAAACATTTGATGGAACAAGGATTAATTTGGGGCGCTAAATTGGCTGCCGAAACTAATGGTAGTTATTTGATTTTAGGGGAGTGCGTAGTTGGTGGCACGACTACAGCTTTGGGCGTGTTAATGGGTTTGGGTATTGCAGCAGCGGGTAAGGTTAATAGTTCTCACCCTACCTGCAATCACGCTCAAAAATTGGCCGCGGTGACAGCGGGACTCAAGAATGCTGGGTGGGAAATCGGCAGAAAAAATAACACTCCCCTGGATTTGGTAGCGGCGGTGGGCGATCCGATGCAGATAGCGACGGCTGCAATGGCGATCGCCGCGAGTCGGAATTGCGGGGTACTCTTGGCTGGTGGCACGCAAATGCTGGCAGTATATGCTTTGATGCAAGCCTTAGCCGCGGAATACGAGCTGTTATGGAGTCCCGAACAAGTCGCGGTGGGGACTACGCGCTGGGTGGCCGAAGACCCGACAGGAGACACTGTAGGACTCGCATCGGATATCGGCGGTGTCCCTTTGTTGGCTGCACAGCTAAGTTTTGCGAGTTCTCGCTACCCGCAACTGCAAGCTTACGATCGCGGGTATGTGAAGGAAGGTGTGGGTGCGGGCGCGTGTGCGATCGCCAGCGGGCTAGCTATGAATTGGACTCCAACCCAACTCCTGCAAGCAGTAGAAGCCCTAGCCTCGCGCTGTGAAATGACAGATTGAAACCGGGTTTTTGGTTTTCCGTGCGTGTCGGAATCTCAGACGTTAAATATGAAAAATTCAGATGTGCGATCGAGCTGCAAACCTCGTTGTGCTGCTCAACTATAGCAATCCTCGCATCATTTGGATAATTCTTGTAGGGAATCTTTAAGAGCCCGGTTGCCCCGATAGATAAGGGGTAGGCACGGGGGCACTACCCCTACAACTCTTCATGAATCATTTAGGATTGCTATACATTAGTTTGGGCTGAATAATTATATCATTTTCTGTAGCATTTTTGCTTTGAAATTTACAGAATATTCTACACAATATCTCGCTTTGATGCAGTATTCATACTGTGAATTGTGCGAGACAAAAACACTCTATTCCATGAATCTATAAGTAGACGAGGATAAATCAACCCAAGTTGTATTTTCTCTCTCGATCGATGCCGATCGCCAGCAGCAATATTTAATTAGACCCGCCTACGTGTGAGTGCATTCTTTTGGCGACCAACTGTTCTTCTAAGGCAGCAATTCGATTGTAAGCTGCTGTTAGCTGAGCTGTTAGGCGCTGGATTTGAATTTCGGAAGTCAGCTCTTTTTCCAGACTTTGAGAATTCTTGTCGAAGTAGCTGTCATCTAACAGTATGTCCTTGTGACCGAGGATGCCGTCGAGATTGCTGTAGCTTTGATAGGGAGAGGTTTTGTGATTTCCTGCTGTCAGGGAGCGATCGTCCATATGCTGCTGGGCCAGCTTCGTCTCCTTGGCGGACTCCAATAACTTTTCATTGAGGTTTTCTACGAGTTTGTAGAGAGCATCGACTTGTTGGGTCAATGCTGTAACTTGCTGGCGTAGCGCTTCCATACAGTCATCCTCGGGATAGTAACTTATATCTTTACATTTTAGGGAAATCTTTACATAACTGGGATTTATCACTAAATTATTTAATTTTTGACGTAATTGTTGTGTTCCCAATCCTGACGCTAGATTTAGAGACTCAGGTTGAGGATTTTAGATTTTAGATTTTAGATTTTCTTGGATTCTGAAACGAGGTTTGTTAACTCCTATACTTTGTTCAAACCTTCAATCATAGTTAAAAAAAACAAAAAAACTCGGCTTCTGAGAGTGGGAGTCCCTCCAGGAGTGTGAGATTGACTCGGCAGTCAATTTGCCATTTTTCGATTTGGGACTTGAGATTGTTATGGAGACAGCAACCGGGTTTTGTAGTTATTAAACTGTTGCGGATTTAAAAGAAATTTTTCACTTCGGTTGTGGAAAAAGCGTCATCCAAGGTCAGAGTGTGGGGCTTTCGCGGTTTCCTGATATTAAGGAATGTAACACAGATACAGGCGATCGCCCGGAAAGACCGGCGTTTAACAGTTGACAGTTGACAGTTGACAGTTGACAGTTGACAGTTGACTCTTGAGGGCAACCTCTACCCTTAAGTCAGAGTAGGGGAGTCATGAACAGTCTGATTTTAATTTCTCCCTCGAAGGCGGGGGGCTTTCAACCAATTCTTTCTGGTAAGTTGACGGCAAGAACAGCAGCGACTCCGATCGCAGCAGAAGCGAGTACAATGGCTGTGTGTTGGAAAAAGAAATAAGACAAATCGGTGCGGGCTACCGGACTCGACAAACAATTATTTCCCGGGTCGCAGAACACAAAACATCGGTCAATATTTAGAAAAGCGGATTCACAGGTGAAACGAAGGTCTTTGCTATTGGGCGCAGCCACCCTAACTTTAAGTCAATTGGCGGCAGGTTGCGACTCGAAACCCACTCTCAAAATTCGATCGCTCAAAAACGGTATTCCCGCCCAACTCGCAAGCAAATTTAGTCGCGATTTACAACCGTCTCCGCAGTTGCAGGTAACGCAGGAAGGGCAATTAAAAGAATTATTCGCCCTGTTGCAGGAGTGGAAACGGAAACCGGAAACCAAAAATCAAGCTGACTTGGTGATGTTGGGAGATTATTGGCTGACTTTGGCAATTCGGCAAAAATTGATTCAGCCGATCGATCCTGCTAAAGTTGCTAATTGGTCGCAATTGCCCGAAAGATGGCAAAAACTCGTCCGGCGTAACGCTGACGGCCAATTAGACGCCAAAGGTCAAGTTTGGGCTGCACCTTACCGCTGGGGAAGTACGGTAATTGCCTATCGAACCGACAAATTTAAGGATTTGGGGTGGACTCCGAAAGATTGGAGTGACTTGTGGCGAGTGGAATTGCGCGATCGAATTTCGCTACCGGATAGTGCGAGAGAAGTTATCGGTTTAACATTAAAAAAACTCGGAAAATCTTACAACACGGATCAATTAGATAAAGTTCCCAACCTCAAACAAGAACTCGCCAACCTGCACGCACAAGCAAAGCTTTACAGTTCCGATGCTTACTTGCAACCGTTAATTTTAGGTGATACTTGGTTGGCCGTAGGTTCTTCGGGTGACGTACTGCCACTGTTGCAAACTCAAAACAATATTGCTGTAGTAATTCCTGCTTCTGGGAGTGCAATTTGGACGGATTTGTGGGTACAACCCGTATCAAAAAAACCAGTTTCGTTAGCCGAAAAATGGATTAATTTTTGCTTGCAGCCTCAGATTGCGCCTCAATTATCTTTGCTAGCAAAGGCTAGCTCGCCGATAATTGTCGGCATGAAACCCGAAGCTTTGCCCGCAGGTGTGCGCACTAATCCCGTGTTGCTGCCGGATGCTAAAATTCTTGCGGCGAGCGACTTTCTGCTGCCTTTCGGGGATGCAGGGATTCAGCAATATCGATCGCTTTGGCAAGAAATTCGACAAGTAGTGAAAAGTTAAGTAGGTATTGAGGTACGTAGTTGCGCTTCAGCGCTCTTCATAGATCTAAAAAACAAGCAGTGAGAAGTTAAGTAGGTATTGAGGTACGTAGTTGCGCTTCAGCGCTCTTTCATAAATCTAAAAAGCAAGCAGTAAAAAGTTAAGTACATTTTGAGGTACGTTGTTGCGCTTCAGCGCTCTTTCATAAATCTAAAAAGCAAGCAGTAAAAAGTTAAGTACGTATTGAGGTACGTTGTTGCGCTTCAGCGCTCCTTACATAGATCTAAAGAGCGCTGAAGCGCAACTACATACCTTGAAAATCATCAAAACTGACGCATCTTTAACCATAGAGTGCGTCAGTCACCAGTTGTACTTGTAAGCTGCGTTAATTGTTAAATTCTCAACTACTACTAAGGGTGAATTTTCAGGTAGCCCAAAATTCTGACCTTTTTTATGAGGCGTATATCCTTGTGCTAAGCCATAGAGAATTACCTCACGCACCAGCAAAGGTGTAATAGCTTGATAACCAAAAGAAAAACCTGTCGTCAATTTCTGAGCAGGATTCTCATATAACTCTATAAACAAACCAATACCACCATAATCGTCAGGTGAAATAAGCCAACGATATTTTTCGCCGTTTATGGTGATACTACGTGATTGTTTTTTAGGAAGTGCCATTTTTCATGTTATTTTGCTGGTAATTTTTGTCATAATTTATTGTATATTTCCAAATAGATTTTTTTAATTCCGTTTTTGGAAGCCGCATTTTTCAGATCAAATCCACGGGGCGTCAGCTCTTGATTTATCGATCGCCCAAAACACAACTCGCTACTGGCGCACCCTACTAAAATACTTTGAATTTACCTCGAAGACCGGGATTTGAGAGAGATTCTAAATCTATTTTACAGCTCGATCGATCGCCCTTGCACGCATAAACCGCCAAAGCCGTCCCCTGACGGTTGCAAACTCGCAGGTTGTAACCGTACTCGCTGGAAGCTGTGCCGAAGCGGTTAACAAACTGATAGCGTTCCATATAATCCAGCAAACTCCACAGTTGGCGGTTGACGATCAGGATAACCCATGTGTTGCTGCGATCGACAAACCAGCGATCGAGCAATTTGCCGCCAAACTGTTTTTGAGCCAACCACAGACTCGGCGTGCTTTTTTCGGTTTGCGAAAGCGGCGGCGACGGGAAATTGGCAGCATCTCCACTCGGGCAAACTGGTTGCTGGGAAAACGCCGCAGATTGTCCCCACAGCAAGGTTGTGATGCACGTAGAACTGGCAATTAGGAACAAAAATAAACTTTTTGTCAAAATGCTAGGTCTGCGCCGGAAAACTTGATTTTTGTGGCTGAGTTTCTGGTGATTTATCATAATTTATTGCGACAAAATTATTAAAATTCCGATCGCCTAAACAACGAAGCAGGCAAAGAAGCCGTAAAAGTAGAACCACAATCTAACTCGCTGGTAACTTCAATATCACCGCCCATCATCTGACAAAAACGCTGGCTGATAGTCAATCCCAAACCTGTACCGCCGTACTTGCGAGTAGTTGAATTGTCCGCTTGGGTGAAAGGTTGGAACAGTCGCTCTTGCTGTTCTTGTGTCATGCCGATGCCCGTATCTGTCACTCGGAAAACTAAATATTCAGCATCCAAAATTAACATTTGAACAACTCGCGGTTGATATTTATTTTTAAATTCTTCACTGGTAATTCTTTCGACAGTAAGTACGATCGCCCCATTCTCAGAAAATTTAGCAGCATTGCTCAGCAAATTCAGGATTACCTGCCGCACTTTCATCAAATCGCCGTGCATGGCGCCGATATTCTCGGCACTCAATACTTGCAAGGTATTGCCGTTTTTCTCAATTAACGGTTTGATGGTTGTCGCCACCTCCTCGATGAGGCCACCAACATCGAAGCTTTCGAGATAAATCTCCATCTTGTCAGCTTCAATTTTGGAAATGTCGAGAATGTCGTCAATCAGTTGCAGCAAGTGTTTCCCAGCAGTCCGAATTTTGTCTAAATCCGAAACTACCTCTAAGTTGCCCACCTCCTCGGCATCTTCCACCAGCATATCGCTGTAGCCGATAATTGCGTTTAGGGGAGTCCGCAACTCGTGGCTCATGTTTGCCAGAAAAGCACTCTTGGCGCGGTTGGCAAGTTCGGCGGCTTCTTTTGCCAACTGCCACGCTTCCTCGGCGTCTTTGCGATCCGTGATATCCCGCAGCGTGGCTACCACCGCTTCCACGGTGCCGTCTGTCGCACACACCGGGCTGAGAAGGTACTCGTAGTCGCGGGTTCCCCAGGCTGCGGTGGGGACGATTACTTCGCCTTTGGCGGGTTCGGCTGTGACAAATATGCGATCGCACTGTTGGTGAACCCGCTCCATAATGTTTGGAGGCCAGCCCAATTCCTGCCAGGTTTTGCGAATCATTTCTCTGGGGTTCATGCCGGCAGCTTGGGCAGCGGTGCGACTGACGTAAGTGTACCTTCCCGACTGATCCACTAGAAAAATTAGGTCGAGGGAAGCGCCGAGAATGCCGTCAACTGTTCTGGCGTGTCGGGCTACTTGAGCCGTCATTTGTCTGACGGTAATGGCGCCGCGGGCTCGGGCGGCGAGTTCAAACTGCAAGAGTTGGTTGGCTTGTTTGAGGAATGCCGTGCGCTGTTCGACTTCTATTTCTAGTTCTACTTTGGCTTTTTCTAGGGTGAGTTCGGCTTTTTTGCGATCGCTCACATCTGTAGAAATTGTACCGACTGCATAAGCTGTACCTTCGGAGTTGCAGAGGGGAAATTTGAGAGACAGATAAGTGTGCGGCCCGTCGTCTTGAGGGATGACTTCTTCAATGCTTAGGGGCGAACAGGTTTCAATCACTTTTAGGTCATTTTCTCGCAAGACTGATGCTTTGTCTTGAGGAAAAATATCGCCGTCGGTTTTACCAGTTATTTGTTCTTTTGCCATATGGAACAAATTGTCAAAATGGCTGTTTGTAAGCAGGTATTTTCCGTCAGCATCTTTGATGTGAATCATTGCTGTGGAGTTGTCTAAAATCGCTTGCAGCAGTTCTTCGCTCTTCCGCAGGGCTGTTTGAACCTTTTGACGTTCGAGTATTTCTCGCTGCAATTCCAAGTTGAGGCGATTTAAGTCTTGCCAAGCTTCTTGGACTTGATTTAAGGCGATCGAGCTTTTTGCTGGTTCTGTATTTGTCGGCTGTGGGTGGTTTGAGCCTGAGTTGGCTGCCAATACTGGGGTTGGGACAGTTAGCGAGATTTCGGGATTTGTGATTTGCGCGCGATCGCCCGCACAATTTCCATACTCAAAATCCATCGCTAATTGACTGTCTAAATTCGGTTGTTTCGGGAATAAACCGGGGAGTTCGCCCAAATTTAAATTGTCAGATAAATTGTCAGAAGTGCGATCGTCTTGGAGGGCTTCGCCAACCAGAGCTCTTTCATTCTCTTGTAGGGGCGGTGGATGGTGCGGGCCCGCCCTCCGAGTTGGTAGAGGGGGTAGGCACGCACCATCCACTACCCCTACAAAATCGGAATCCTCCTGAGAATGAAATAGCCCTGCTTCGCTAACACACTTCCCCGATTGCGGCTGCGCTTCTGCGGTGGAGTTAGATCGTAAATTCCCGTCTGCTGTTAATAAATCTGAGTTAGCTGGTTTGGCCAGGAGGCGGGTGACTCCTACTGCCAAGGCCAGGGGTGCGGCGGCAGCCACAGACAGTGCTAGCAGCCAATTATTGCCCCACCAGGATGCGAGATCAGTTTGTGGCATTCCCCGCACTAAAATTGCTGCGGGTTTTCCGGCTAAATTGTCCAGGGATTGAGCAGCTACTGTATAAGTTTTACTGCCTGTTCGCATTTCCTGAGCGACAGGCTTGCCGGCGGCTGCAAGTGCCGATTTCAGCAGCGATTTGTCTGCCAGCAAATCTGGCAACTTTTGATTTTTGGTAAATGTTTGCGAACTTGCCAACACAAATTTGCCGTCAGTTGGGACGGAGTAGATAGCGCGATATCCACCACTTTGTAAATTGATGGTTTCGCTGCTAGCAACTGCCGTCGTTTGGCTCAAAATTTTTTCTAACACTAAGACACCAATCACCGTCTTAGTTTTGGGATCTTTTACAGGAGTTGCTGTGTAGCGGACGAGAACGCTACCGTCTCCCGCAGCGCGCGGCAAAGATACCAATTGTTTCTGAAGTTCCGATTTGGCAATAATTTTGCTGGCGGTTATTGGCTTTTTGGCAGCGAATACTCGATCGACTATTTTTTGCAGGTTAACACTTTTTTCCTTGATGTTAGGGGTGACGCTAACTACAATCTGCCCGTTTTTTCCCACTAAGACAGCACTGTCTATTTCCCCTGTTTTAACTTGGGTTTCCAAAATATCCTTGACAGATTGTCGCAAATTTGATATGTTTTTACCGCTGTTATAAGCTGAGGCTATTTGGGCGATCGTTTTGCTGTCAGAGGAGTTTTGAAAACTGAATGCAGCGCGATCGAGTTTAAGATTGTAGTTACTTTCACTAAGGCTCAGTTCAGATTTAGCTTGATTTTGCAGTTCGCTGCTTCCAACAGTTGATGTTAGCCAAAGTGCTGCTCCCGTTAATCCGACTGGCAAGATGGTTTGTAAAGCCAGCAATCCAATTAATTGTTTTCTGGTGACAGACAAGTTGTAGGTAGAAGGTCTGAAAACTGCTTTCAATCTTCTTTCGGAAGTCCCAAAATTAGTAAGCTCCGAACAGTTTTGCTGGCTGTCGTTTAACTGAGTTTGAGCCATAGTAGTAAATGCTGAATCGTTTGTAGATGACACGGGATATTAATCTGGAAGTATCAAGTTGAGATTGGGAAGTTGAGATTTTAGAGAGAGTTCCGTTAATCACCCATCAGAAAAATGTTGGCTCTCGCTGGCTCGAAGAAAGTAATAAAATAACTGGGGTATTGTCATAGAAATAAAGTTTCTGGCTCTTCAACCAGATTTTGTTATTTAGTTTTTTTACCAGAAAGAATTGGTTTAAAGCCCCAAGCCCGATCGGAAGAAATTAAAAGAAGATGATTCATTACTCCAATCCTCTTCCTTCCAGCTAAAGGTTGCTGTCAACTATGAACTTTGAACTATGAACTAAGAGGGCGGGCACTCTTGGCACCGCCCCTACCACAGGTCAACTGTCAACTGTCAACTGTCAACTGTCAACTGGTGTTCAATCCCACAACCGCCTGCCCGCTTTGCCATTCAGTCGCTGGTGAGTGTCTTTGAGCAAAGTTGGGATGTCCAACTCTTCGGGACACCTGGGCAAACATTCGCCGCAATCGGTGCAGCGGTTGCCTTTGCTTCCAGGAAACCAATGTCCGGCATTTTCAAACATAGCATAACGGTATTTGCCAAACTCAGTCATGTCGCACCCGACAGCGAGATTCCGCAGCCGCAATACTTCAGGAATGTTGATGTTTTCCGGGCAAGGCAAACAGGCGTAGCACTGGCTGCATTTGTCAGTTTTCAAACGATCGGCAATCAGCGATTCCAGCCTCACAAACGCAGCAATTTCGGCCTGGGTGAGGGGAAAGTCGCGATCGGCATATTTTAGAGGTTGCTCTAATTCTGTCGGATTTGCAGGCCCCACACTCAGAGTTCCAATTCTAGTATCGCTCAGTAAAAACCGATAGTTCAACTCCAAAGGCGAGAAAGGCGAACACAATTTTGCGAGAGTTTCTGGGGGCGTGTAGAGTTGCCCTCCTTTGTCTGCCGGAGAAATAATGAAAACGCCCATATCTTTGTGCTTGGCGAGTTCAACTGCCGGGGCGTTGCGCTGAAAAAAATAGTAATAATGCAGATTGACAAATTCAAATAAATCTGTATTTATAGCAGCCAAAATCAGATCCAGAGGCCCGTGAGTCGAGAAACCGACGTGCCGAATTCGGCCATCAGCCAAGGCTTTGCGTACAGCTTCCATGCAGCCTGTGGGCGATCGCACCCAAGCCAAATGTTCCCAAGCATTCAAACCATGAATTGCCAGACAATCGATATAGTCTAAATTCAGGCGTTTGAGAGATGAGTCGATGCAGCGTTCCGTGGCAGCAGCATCGTCCGTAGGAGGGATTTTCGTGGTGACGTGGAAGCGCGATCGACCGACAGACAAACCAGATGCGAGGGCCGCGCCCAGATATTCCTCGCTACAACCGTAACCCGCCGCCGTTTCCAGGTGATTGATTCCCTGAGATACCGCCTGCCGTACAGTCTGGCAGGCAATTTCCTCAGAAGCCAGATAGCGCATGGTTCCCAACGAAAAAACAGACAGGTGCAACTCCGTTTTGCCAAACCGTCGATAGCGCATAGATTTTAGGACGAAGTTTCGCCCTGGCCCAAGCCGCTTCTTTTGATCAAATCCTCTGGACGGAGGTTTGAAATAAATTCTCGGAAAGCTCGGCGTTCGGCCTCATCAGCATCTCGATCGACCGGTATAGAAGCATCGGCGACGACTTCTTCCATCACCCAGATGGGGCTATTCGTCCGCAGAGCTATGGCGATCGCGTCGCTGGGACGGGCATCGATCTCTTTTTTCACTTCACCCTGACGGACAATCAGCACGGCATAGAACGTGTTATCTTGCAGCGAGTGAATCACTATGCGCTCCAAGGTAAGACTCCAGGCCTCTAGGAAATTGACTATCAAATCGTGAGTTAAAGGTCGAGGAGGCTTGTGACCTTCTAGAGCGCTAATAATAGCCTTTGCCTGCTCCTGACCGATATAAATAGGCAAAGCGCGACGCTCTGTAGCGTCTCTCAATAGGACAATAGGGCTGCGCGTGGCTGCATCTAAGGCAATTCCAGCGACTTTCATTTCAATCATTCGATCGGCCTCATAGAATTAAGACACTGCAAGGCGGCAGAGAACTTGGACATAAATAGATGATCTAAATCAAGTATGACTCGATCTTCGCCTGAATCTACAACTGATTGAGGACTGTTGATTTTCGATTTTCGGATTGAAGATTCAAGGAGGGGGCTTCAACAGTTGACAGTTGACAGTTGACAGTTGACAGTTGACCGTGGGAGAGCGACCTCTACCTATAAGTCAGAGGATTGAAACAGTGAATAATTTTGTTTTATTTTCCCCTCGAAGGAGGAGGCTTTAAACCCATTATTCTTGGTAAGGGACAGCAAAAGCTGATGTGTCTGGTTTGTTTGTGCCTTTGGTTTGATTTAAATAAGCGATCGACTAGAAAAAAATAACTATGTTTACAGGACTAATTCAATCTCTCGGAAAGCTGAAATCGTTAGGCAACGATTACTTCCAAATTTCCTGCACCTCAAGCAACTCCTACCAGATTTTACAAGATTTAGCCGTTGGCGACAGCGTAGCAGTAGATGGAGTTTGTTTGACAGTAGTAGAAGTTCTGCCCCAAGGTTTTGTCGCCATCGCTTCCCCAGAAACTTTGCGCCGCACTACTTTGGGAGCATTACCCGATGCTTGGGTAAACCTAGAAAGTTCCCTGCGCGCCGGTAGCAAATTGGGCGGACATTTTGTGACCGGGCACGTAGATGCGATCGGCACCTTAGCAACATCCACCCAAACCGCCAACGCTTGGGAGATGAAGTTTACAGCCCCACCAACAGCCAATTCGGGATGGCAGCGTCAAATTGCACCATACATCGTTTCCAAGGGCAGCATCGCCGTCAACGGCATCAGCCTCACCGTAGCAGATTGCGATGCTGACGGAAATTGGTTTGAAGTTGCCGTAATTCCGCACAGTTTTTCCGAGACAAACCTCAGCTATTTGCAGGCGGGAAGTTTAGTTAATTTAGAAGCAGATATTCTCGGCAAATATGTAGCCAAATTTCTCCGCAGCGGCCGGCAAGCCCATCCCGAACCCTGGGAAGAAACTCCCGCCATCAACAGTTTAGGAACAATTACACCGGAATTCTTAGCAGAACACGGATTTATCTAATCATAGATTGGTTCGTAGTAAGGACTTCAGTCCTCTCTTTTTCAAAAAATTGTTTGTAGTAACGACTTCAGTCCTCTCTTTTTTTTGCGGACTAAAGTCCTCATTACGAACCTGTATTGAGGAGTTGATTCCTCTTTTTTTGCGGACTAAAGTCCTCATTACGAACCTGTATTGAGGAGTTGATTCCTCTTTTTTTGCGGACTAAAGTCCTCACTACGAACCGATAATGGTTATTTTAATGAATTTCATGAAATTTCTCAACAAAAACATTTTTCCAAACAAGAACTGTCGCACTTCCCACCTGAGAAACCAAAAACAAAGCAGGCAATAGTTCGTACTTCTCTGGTACGTCAGCCACAAATTATATCAAATCTGGTAGCATCGTCTTGAATTAATCTCTCTATTCTCTCTCTGTGTCCTCTGCGCCCTCTGTGGTTAAATCATTCTGATACTATTAAAACTGACGCGCCCTATCAACAAACTCTTTCTCAACAAAAACATTTTTCTCCCAAAACAACCCCGCCGCAATTCCCGCCTGAGAAACCAAAAACAAAGCAGCAATTAATAGCTTTTGAATACCCGATCCCTGGGAAAATGGATAAATTAGCAAATTCAGATAAAATGACGGATGTTGCCGTTTCCCCTTAGCCCCACTTTTCGAGATAATTTCCCCAAACAAAAAAGCACCTCTACCGTAATTGAATTGCTGCCGCCAAAATTTCCGCAGAGTTAGTGCGTGGGAATGATAGACTGTCACTTCGGGAGCATACACCGCGCGGCCTCCCAAATTGAGCCAGCGAAAGCAAAATTCCCTATCTTCTCCAGCCGCCAGCGAAAAACTCGTGTCAAACCCGCCGATTTTCTCGAAAGCCTCAGCGGGAAGGGCAAAATTGTTAGAAGTGAAAAATTGTGCGCGATCGCCAATAGCATTGTAATAACTGTAAAGGTAATCGATCAGTTGCTGGCTGGCAGTAGAATAGATATTATCCGGCAGCGCGTTGACAGTTAGACCTCCGATTAAACAGTCTGGTGTTTCCCGAAATCGCTTTTCTAGATTTTGCAGCCAATCTGCTGCCACAGTACAGTCATCGTCTGTAAAGACTAAAAATTTGCCCTCGGCTGCAAAAGCCCCAGTATTTCGCGCCGTTGCGGGGCCTGAGTTGGGTTGTGTCAGAAGTGTGATATTTAACTCATTTTGAAAAGGGGAAATTGTAGTTTCTACAGATATTTCGGTGCTGTCGTTGACGACTATCACCTGAAACTTATCGCGCGGATATTCTAGTTCAACAAAAGACTGAAGACACTGGGCTAATTTCTCGGGTCGATTGTAAGTCGGAACTATAATTGAAAATAGATTTTGAGTTGCGTTCATGATATAGCGGTTATCAGAAAAATGAGGTACGTTGTTGGGCTTCAGCCCTAGAGGTTGATGTGGTTGTAGAAGCTTTCAGTAATACCTCATCTTTTTGATAAAGGCTATATCTCATATATTTTAATATTTTAATATTTTAAGCGATACAGAACCGACTCAGTATTAAAATCTTTGCCGAAAACTGGTTGCAACGGGCCCTCGGGACTTGTTAGCCAAGATAAAGCTAGTTTGGTGTATTCGTCTGTATCAGTTAAGGGCCCGAATCCTACCATCTTAATGTTATTTTGGTGGAGGTTGTCCATCCATTGCGGAAGTCGATCGGCTCTAAACGGCACATACAAAACTTGTCTGTCCAAATTTCTCCCGTAAAACAGGTAGCTGCGGTAACTTAAAAAGAAACCAATTTTATCGTTGGGTACTGTATTTTTGTCAATATATTCGTAAATTCCGCGATACAGTTCGGCGCGAGCAACATCTCGCTTTTCCTTCGCCACCCAACTAGCACTTACCATCAATGCTATGCAGACACAAATTATCATTATGTAACTCGACTTTTTTAAGCTGGCGAGTAGATTTTTCAATCCAATCAAGCTAGCATTGCGCTTAAATATAAGCCCAGCTAGCAGCAGTAATCCAACATAAATCAATGGGTATATTCCTAAATCCGGCCAACTGGGCGCTAATATTTTCATTACCACATTGATGGCTTCCGCGAAGTTAGATTTAAACCTGTCAATTAACCAGCTTCCCCAAACAATACTCTTGCCGGTAAAAGAAGCATTTTTAATTAGGTCAAAAATTGTGTTGCTAATAATTCCGGAAATACTGCTAATTAAAACAACTGCTACAATTACTTGCTTGCGAGTTTTGAACTCAGTTGCGGCTGCTGCTGCTGCGATCGCCAGTAAGCTTAAAAAGGGAAAGCCGTATCTGAGATTAAAACCGAGTAAAGGGCTGAGTTGACCGATCGCCTCTCCGGCAGTCCCGGAGGTGTAAGGTGTAATGACGTACAGAATGCCGGTGCTGGCCAGAAGTACGGTTAAAATGATATTGTTTTGATCGATCCTGGTTTTACCTTGAATCAAAGCCAGAGGTGCTGCTAATGCCTGAAGTGCGATCGCCAGAAATGGCAGTTGCAATCTAATCAGGATTTGCAAGCCGAATATTTGCCAGTGGGAAATATTGCTGGGATTAAATTGAGCGGCTAAAGTGCTTTGCCAAATCTTCAAAAGTGGCGAAGCTGAAGGCGCAGGTATGGTAGGTGTTGGCTGCTGTACGGGAGGTTTTGGAGACGGCGTTACGGTCGGTTTTGGGGACGCTACAGGAGGTTTTGGAGACGCTACGGGAGGTTTTGGAGACGCTACGGGAGGTTTTGGAGACGGCGTTACGGTCGGTTTTGGAGACGCTACGGGAGGTTTTGGCACAGGTACCGGAGACGGTGGGGCAACAGGCTGTAAGGGAATGTTAATCTCGCGGGAATCACCAACAGGATAATTGATGTGCAGCAAGTTTCTCGCATACCAAAAACCTCCTAAAAACAAGCAGCAAAGTATGCCGCAAACCAATACAGGTTTGATGTGGCTAATTCTAAAATTAGTTGGTGTTAAATTTCTATTAACGATGAATCTTGTAATTTCTAATATTGCTAATCCTCCTAAAAGTGAGGCTGCATAGACTAGGGCAGTAATTTTAATTCCGGCGATCGTTCCTACAGATGCCAAAAATAGAGATAGCTCGGATTGCGATCGGCTACTGTGATAGGATAAACCTAAATATAAAGCGACTGTAAATATCGCAGCTAGCGGTAAGTCTGGGTGAATGGTGTTAACTTGGTTGAGCATCATCGGTACTGTTAATACTAATGATGCTGCTGCCATGCCATAAAATCTCGTTGCTCCAAATTTTATACTTAATAGATAGACGGCAATTCCCTCAAGTACCCAGGCAATTAGCATGGGAAAAGCTGTGAGAAAGTCTTCTTTGAAGGGGAGTACGCACAAAGCAGACAAGATGTGCCAATTGTAGGGATATACTCGGGCTTGCTCTTGTTCAAAAATCCAATTTCCGGCGGCATCTAAGAATGTCAATGAGTGGGTTTGATACCATCTGGCAATTACAGGTAGGTGAAACCACAATGAGTCATAATTTGTTGTGGGTTTAGTTGCTAGGGTTTCCCAAAGCACAAATCCTGCAAATGCGGTGGCACCAAGGATTAAAAGTTCCGATGGGTTGAGAGGTTGTTCTAGTTGGGGAATCTGCCTCTGCGTGAAGCTAAAAGCTTTCTGGTTTTTGGCATAAATCAGAATTAAGCCGATCGCACAAATCAGGATTTCTGCTAAAATGACCGCAGCAAGATTTAGGCGATCGACACTTCCTAAAATCAAACCTATACAAATTTGTGCAATACTCCATCCCGTCAAAAGTACGAGAATAAAATGAGGAAATGAGTAGTTACTGTTTTCCTTTTGATTCTCGAAGGCAAGAGACAAGCTTAGGGGAATCGAGCCGACTACAATAATCAAAAATAAAATTAATTCCCACAAATACTGAGCTATTAGCATAAGCTACAATTTACCAATTATTATGGGAGGCTTTTGTTGATTGTTTGTAGTGAGGACTTTAGTCCTTCTATGGATGCGGACTAAAGTCCTCACTACGAACCTATTTGATTGTTTGTAATAAGGACTTTAGTCCTTCTATGGATGCGGACTAAAGTCCTCACTACGAACCTATTTGATTGTTTGTAGTGAGGACTTTAGTCCTTCTATGGATGCGGACTAAAGTCCTCACTACGAACCTATTTGATTGTTTGTACTAAGGACTTTAGTCCTTCTATGGATGCGGACTAAAGTCCTCACTACGAACCTATTTGATTGTTTGTACTAAGGACTTTAGTCCTTCTATGGATGCGGACTAAAGTCCTCACTACGAACCTATTTGATTGTTTGTAGTGAGGACTTTAGTCCTTCTATGGATGCGGACTAAAGTCCTCACTACGAACCTATTTGATTGTTTGTACTAAGGACTTTAGTCCTTCTATGGATGCGGACTAAAGTCCTCACTACGAACCTGTTTGATTGTTTGTAGTGAGGACTTTAGTCCTTAAAAAAAACCTATCTGGTAGCTTGCTTCTGAATTTTGGGTTTGGAGGTTTCCTTATCCTTCGGCGCAGAAGTGTCAGCTTTTAACAGTTCTGGGAATGGTGGCTGGAGGTTGTGAACTTCGATGTCCATTCCCACCGGCAGAGGTGGAAGCTGGGGCAGATCGTTTTCCAAATCCTTGAGTGCACTAGCGCTTTGTGTTTCCACAAATTTTGGCATTTGGGGTATTTTGGCGGTTTCCAAAGTGCCGATCATTTTTGCTACAGCGAATTCTAGCTGAGCACCGGGGTCGATCGCCACCCAACCCTGAGCAGTCATTTGCCGAATCTCGAAGTGGAGGTGAGGCCCTGTAGACATTCCCGTACTGCCGACTCGCCCGATCGTATCACCCTGTTTCACAAACTCTCCTGGTTTGACAAACAGTTCTGAAAGGTGTCCGTAGAGAGTTTCTTGAGACTGTTTGTTGTGGCTGAGAACCACCGTCAAACCGTATCCGCCCAACCAATCGGCGATCGCGACTTGACCCGCATAAGCTGCCAGTACGGGCGTTCCCATCGGGGCTCCCAAGTCCGTTCCGGTGTGAAACTTACCGTAGCCCATAACCGGATGAGTCCGCCACCCAAATGGTGAAGTAATTTCCGCAGCAATCGATAGCGGAAACAGCAGGCTGGTGTTGCCATTTCCAGGCCGGCCTAAGGGACGCGGGGTGAGATTGTAGTAAGCAAAACCTGTATTGCTGCCACTGCTGACACTAATCGCGCCGACTTGCACTGGCCCTAGTCCCATGCTGGGTTCGGGTGGGCCAGCGGCGTAGGCTGCGGTGTTAATGGAGTATCCAGCGTCTGCTGAGTATCCGGGGTTAGCTGGGTATCCGCTGTCTGCTGAGTAGCCCGAGGGTGTGTAAGCAGATTCCGACTGGTTGCCCTGTCCCCAAAGCTGGTTGCCTATTTGTTGAGCGGCCTGACCTACTTTACTGATAGGATTTCCGCTATTATTTCCGGCGACAGTTCCCCGAACATTGCCCGGAAGGTTCGGAAGAGTCCCGGGGCTTTGTGGCAGATTTCGAGGAGGAGGGGTGGCAATATAAGGGCCGCCTGCGCTGGGAGTTTGCGGATTGTAGCTGGGCCCTTCGGCGATCGACCTTTCTGGGCTGTAGCTGGGAGGGGCTGCTTCTGCTGTCACGGGTTCGGGAACAGCGGCAGGCCCGCACAAACCGCCAACTCCTTGTCCTCCTGACACGGAACCTTCGCAGCCGGTCGATCTTTCTGCAAACTCAATCCTTGTGGGCGCTTCGTATTCGCTGGTAGCACCAACGCTGTAGTCTGTTTGGTCGGTGGCAGCGCGGGCTTCTGGGTTAACTGGTGCTTCAAAAGGAGGTTCCTGGGCCGTCGCTTCTGGCAGGGGAATCAGCGCGGGTTCCGGTAGATAATATTGGGCCGGAGGTTGTTCGGTGATGTAATCTGGCGATGGGGCCCGAACTTCTGCCTGGGGTTCGGGATCTGGTTCTCGCTGCACTTGGGCTTCGGGTTCCGGGGGCGCCAGAGGTGCTTCAAATAGTGGCTGAAGTTCTGCTGCGCCGGGGACGGCTTGTTCTGCTGGCGGAGTTTCAGTTTGGGCCCAAACTATGCCTTTGCTGAGCAGTCCCAGACTGGCAAGGCAACCTAGTCCCACCAGCATTGAGCGTTCGGACAAAAGGCGCGATCGAGTCCGGGCGCCTGTAGGGTGATTTTTTTGCTGTTTGGTGTTCAAATGGGCTGTTATTTGCTTGTCTGGAACTGGTTTCACGATTTTTTTTCCCAACTCAACAGGGGGGCGCAAGAAGATTAGTCAATTTTAGATTTTAGATTTTAGATTTTAGATTTACTCGCAGCTTGGAATCTGGGAGCCGGAATCTTAGTCTAAAGTTTTGGGCTGCTGGCGACAGAAGTCGGAAAGCAAGTATCTGTTTTTTGGGGGGGGCTGGATCGAATGTATGGCAATCCGATACTTTTTTGCTAACGTTTACTAACAAACACATAAGTTAAATCGCTAAAAAGCTTTTCAACCAAGGCGTATCAACCAATGCCCGAAGGAAGATCCCACGAGCACCATTTAGATCCCGGTTCATCTGATTTCCATCAGAATCTTTAATCGTTCTACTACCACCAATCTTTTTGACTTCTCCAGTCCATGAAACAGTCTTTGAAGTGTAAGCTTCGTTGATAGAACTTAAAGCAACTTTGCCCTGCTCCCAAGCTTTCCACTCTAGATGTTTTTTAAACTGGTAATGACTCAGAGTCAGCATTTGACGAACAGTTTTAGAGCGAATCTTGCGACGTGATTTGCTCACCATTTGAGAAGACTCAAACGATGGAAGTAAGATCGCGTCAAAACGATCAACTAAAAACTTAGCAGTCTTGTGATGCAACTCTTTGACAAGATGTTGAATCTTAGACTTTAATCTATCTGCTGCTTTCCTGAGTCTTTTGCGTTGCGGGCTAGAAGTTTTACTCATCCTTGAACTCAACTTGTCTAACCTGAAACACAACTTTTGAATCAAAAGATTTGAGTCGTTCCCAAGCCATCCATAGGATGACTCAGAGAAGAAAGTCATGAACGTTCTAACACCGGGGTCTAAGGCAACCACGCGACCTTGGTTGTCGGTCTGACGTGGCTGCACTTCTTCAGATACAACAATGTAATACTCGCCATAGGCTAGCGTTAACCGTCCATCACTGAAGTCTATGGGTAATGCCTCTTTCAGCTTTGACCAACCCAATTTTGTGTGGTAAATTCCTTTGATCCCAATTGCAGACTTGGGAATATAAAGAGATTGCTTTGTATCTTTTTGACTCCGAAATTTGCAACTACAAATTTTACCAGTTTTCTTGAAGTCTGCTTTAGCTTTTTTGACAGCCGCGCAAGCATCCTTAATGGCAATTGATTTGATTTGAAACGGTACAGGTTTTGCCCAATCAGGCAATCCGTTAAGTATGTCCGTTTTGATAGACATCCAATTGGTTTTAGTGCCTGATTGCTGCAAGTATTTAATTGTCACGTTGTAGACGTAACGGCTAACGCCAAACCATTGCTTGAGCAGTGCTTTTTGCTCAGGGCTTAGGAATAGTCGGATCTTCTTTGATTTTCTTAGCAATACTTCGCCGGGAGTGCATTCGGCAACGGTTGTCGTGAAGGATGGCAAGAAGATCCGCTGTGAGTTCGGATCCTGGACAGTAAACAGTATTTGAGAGAACCAGGATCGATCCACCGTTTTGTTTTGCCATGAACTCGAAAAATTCAAATCCGAATCTGCTTTAGATGTATCGAGTGGCAATAACAACCGTGAGCTGATCTGGGCGCATAAATCTGACCAGTAAGGCTTACAGTCTTTTTCTTTTGAAGTTGAGTCCCAAGCCAATATCTTGGATGATTTCTGAGTCGGGGTATCGCTGCCACATAAATTCGACTTGTCTTCCGAGGTCGTCTTTTTGCTTGGCGCTGCTAACTCGGCAATAGCAGGTGACTGAGCTGATCGTTCCATCTGTTCGGCAGGACTCAACGTCCTAAATGCGTTGTCCTGCTCCATTTTTGATTGACTAGATCTGCCATTCATCTGCGTACTTCCTTAAAGTGTTTCGATGCAATCCTAGAAATTCGACTACTTTTCTAAGCGGTACATATTCCATAAATCAAAGATATTGCATTTGTTGGCAAATATCAATGATTGTTAGGAAACTAACTACTGTGGATCAACCTTATCTTTATACAGACCTAACTGATTTTACCGGGATTAAGGCAATTTTTTTTCGCGTCGAACAACTCGAATGCTGGGTCGATTCGCGATCGATACCCTGGTTTTTCCGCTCCCAATCAACGCACTGCCAACTCGCCTGTGACGGCCACACTGATAATAGCGCTTTGGCGTTCGTGTCTGTTGAGAAAGCTCCTCTTCCCACCATCTCCCCCTCTCCCCATCTCCCCATCTCCCCATCTCCCCCTCTCCCCATCTCCCCCTCTCGATCGATCGCCCATTTAAACTTGGCTGGCAAAATTGTTGATTGTTTACAATACAAGCTAACTAATTGATGCGCTTGGGGAAGGATAAGTTTCATGACAGTAGCTGGCGATCGCTTGACAAATTTTCCTGACTCTGAACGTACCGGACAACCTGACGGTATTAGCTGGCAGTGGCAGCAGAGTGCCGAAGGCTTGCCCTATCTGACGTGCAGCTTGCTCGACCGATGGTCTCACGGCTTTTTTACTCGCGATTTTTCGCCGCGCGGGCCGATCGATCTCACAGAAGTTTTAGCACCGGGAGCTCCCGTTTACCGTCTCCAACAGGTACACGGCAATGTCGTACTCAAAACCGATCGATTGCCAAGAGTTGTGGCTCTAGACCCAGAAACAGCTATCCCCACCTATGCCCAGGCCGATGGCTTGGTAGCATCGCGAGATTTTGAGGCGCTGTGGGTTTGCTCGGCTGACTGCGTACCGGCGCTAATTGCTGATAGCGGCACGGGACTCGCGGCCGCCGTTCACGCTGGTTGGCGCGGGACTGCTGCTAAGATATTACCAGAGGCGATCGCTCAACTTGTGGCACAAGGCAGTCAATTAGAAAATCTGAGGATTGCTCTCGGGCCGGCGATCGGTGGAGAGGTTTACCAGGTATCTGTGGAAGTGGCAGCGGAATTGGGAGCCACGATTGCTCCTGAGAATGCAGTGGGTGCAACAGCCGACAGCATTCTGGAATTTTTACACCAACTACCAGAACCACCTGTGTTGACCGATCCAGAACCGGGAAAAGTACGGTTGGATGTTCGCCTCTGCAATGCTCTGCAATTGCAGCAGTTGGGAATTAATTCTTCTCAGGTGGCGATCGCTCCTTTCTGTACTTATTCTGACTCGGCTCGTTTTTTTTCCTACCGCCGCGATCGACTAAAAAAAATCCAGTGGTCGGGAATTGTCAGCACATCTAACACAAGTTCCTGCTAAAAGCATTCGGCACAAGGTAAAATTTAAGATTGCCGGCTTTAAAAATCACAATCTAAATAACAATCTTTGGATTGACAAATTTTTATTTCCGAATGCCGAATGCCTTCTACCTTCTAGCCTCGTTTCGTTGCAGCCCTCTCAGGTCTCAAGACGCTGAGTTTTCCGCATACCAAAAATTTTTATGAGTGAGCAAACTCCCTATCAACTGCTTGAAGTCGATGAAGATGCTTCCTTTGATGAAGTGCAAGAGGCCCGCACCCGTCTAGCCGAGCAGCACAGCGGCGACAAGAAACGTTTGGAATCGATCGAAGTTGCTTACGACGCGATCCTCATGGATCGCCTCCGCCAGCGACAGGAAGGGAAAATAAAAGTACCAGAACGCATCCGCTTTCCCGAACGAGTGGCTCCCCCACCCGCCAGCTTTACTCCGTCTGCTCCGTCGGGCAGCCCAGCTTGGTTGCAGCGCCTGATCGATACTCCTAGTCGAGCCGACATTTTGTGGCCCGCTGGAGTTTATGTGGGGTTGGGCGGACTGAGTATTTATCCGGCGGCTAACGATTCTTTACTACAGTTGACTCTGGCTCTTGGGGTCGGCTCTTGTCTTTATTTTCTTAATCGCAAGGAACAAAAATTTGGTCGGGCTGTGCTGCTGACTGTGGCTGGCTTGGTTATAGGCTTGGTGCTGGGAGGTCTTTTGGGCCCTTTGCTCACTACGGCATTTATCACAACAGAGAAATTTATCGCTTTGTTTACGTTTTTAATTCTGTGGCTGGTCAGCAGTTTTCTGCGATAGTCAGTTGTCAGTTGGCAGTTGGCAGTTGGCAGTTGGCAGTTGGCAGTTGGCAGTTGTTAATTATTGTTATTCGTTAATTGTTATTGGTTGGTTCGCAGCTCTTAGGTGTTAATAGTTAGTTGATTGTTACCAATTACTAATTACTGATTACTGATTACTAATTACCAATTAACAATAACTAATGACTGTTGACGATTGACTAATGATTGATAACTGTTGACAACTGACTAATGACAACTGACAACTGACAACTGACAACTGACAACTGACCAATAACTAATGACTACCTAAAATAATCTCAACAGCTTCGCTCAAATTATTAGCAATTAAATCCGGTTGGTGCATTTCTAGTTGGGTGCGATCGCGAATACCGCACAAAACACCAATTACCTTGACACCGTGAGTTTTTGCTGCTATAATATCCGCCTCCGTATCCCCCACCATCCAAAGCTCAGAAGCAGGCGGCAGTTCAGCAAGAGCTTTTGCCATCAGCAGGGGCTTATCTTTAACATCCCCGGTTTTGACGTAATCGTTGGGGAGGCAATAGCGACGGTTTTCTGGGAAAAAATGCCCTAAATTGCAGCGGTTGAAAGCCTCGTCTAGTTCCCTGACGCGACGCATAGTCATCACCGCCAAGTCTATTCCAGCGCGCTGCACCTTTTCCAGGGTTTCCACGGCTCCAGGGGCTGGTTTATCGTAAATCAGGAACGGCAGCGTGTGGACAGTTTGACGCCGTTTCTGGGCAAATTCGAGGGCTTGGGCTGCGTCTAATCCTGAGAGAATGCCGATTTCGGTTTCGGGAACCCGCGCCCGCTTCATGTCCCAAAACTCGGCTTTTGGGAGTTCTTGCACTGTTTGGCCCTCACGCTGAGTCTCGGCCAGACACTGCTGGTAAACTCCGTAATAGCGATCGGACACGTCCATAATCGGGCCGTCAAAGTCGGTGATAAGTCTCAGCATTGAGCAGAGTATTTTGAAAATTTTATACAAATTGTTAGAGATTATATCACTTTAATGTCACAGTTTATTTACAAAACTTGACACAAATACCCAGGGGAGGTAAGGTCTATAGGAATGGTGCTAATTAAAGGCAACAGTTTAATTCAACTGTGCCAATCATTAACTGTAGCGGTTGCAACAAATATTATCAGGGAATCTAGAATTTAAAATTTGGTGCACAAATACGGCCAACCGCTACGTATTGTTAATAAATCCAAACCTCAATCGAGGCTAATTTTTGCTGCGGTTGCTCACAAAAAAAAGTGGGTCTAAGTAATGATTTTACCTTTCTAAAATATAAAAAACTGCTTAGAGAATCCAAAATTTATTGTGTCGATGAATTAGCCATCGGTAATAGCTCCTGGCATCCAGCAGTATCAAAATTTCCATGAGAAATAGCAGCAAAACAACAACTAATTTTATCTGCTAACCCTTGAGTCTGATGCTCTACAATAACGAGATGCTTCCCAAATTAAGTTTACAGATTAGCTCCCAAAACATTAACAATCTGCTTGACAAATTGTTATCCTTGCGTCGCATTGAATACCTTGCAGTCGATCGGGATCTGAAGATTCAAGAAACATCCTTGAACGTACAAGATTTTGCCCAAATTCCTGATGAATTGAAACAAGGCAAAGATGTGCGCGATAGTTTTCCCGAACTGATCGGAATTGAAGAACTGCTAGACGACATTCTAGAACAACGACAGCCAAGTTTCCAATTAAAATCTGTTACCAGAGTTTTAAATGATGGCTCTTATTTTTATCTAGATTTGTATATTTTTGGTCAGAAAGAGCAGCTTAATCCTGAGAGATTAATTATTTTCTGCGAAGATGTAACAGACACTGCTGCTCTTCAGCAAAGTATGGTTCAAGCAGCCAACGAAAACAGTATTAAAGTCGATTACTTGGCTAACGCTCGCGACTATATTGATAAAATTCTTAACTCCATAAATGATATTTTATTGGTGACAACGCAAGCGGGAGAAATCAAAAAGGTCAATCAATCCACCCAACTATTGTTTGGATATACCGAAGCACAATTAATCGGTCAACCAATCTCGATGATTACGGCGGATGAGGAATTATTGCGTCAAGTTAGTCAGCTACCTCTTGAACTAAAAAATGAATCTTGGCATCAAGTAAAAGTAGCTTGTACAACTAAAAAAGGTTCAAAGCTGACAGTTGCATTTTCCTGTTCTACTATTGAGACAAGTATAGAAAGCAAGCACTCAGACAACAAAACTATACAAGATTTTGTCTATGTGGGCAGAGATATCACCGAGCAACAACGGACAAAAAAGCTTCAAGCAGCACAGTATGCAGTAGCTCGCATCATGTCAGAATCTGGTTCTTTAGAGAGCGCCACTCCGAAAATTATGCAAGCTATTTGTGAAAGTTTGGGGTGGGATATCGGTGAACTTTGGACGCCTGTTGATGAAAAACATACTAAGTTTGATGCCAAAGATACGCACGATCGAATACCATTTTTGTTTGCTGCACCAGATAGTAACGTTGAAGATATTCTCCCTTTTTTGCTCCGAGTGGGAGTTTGGCGGCGGGGAAGTGAAGTTGGGGAGTTTGTGGAAAATTGCCAGCAGATTACCCTAGAGCCTGGTACGGGTTTACCTGGAATAGTGTGGAACACCGGTTATCCGCAATGGATTACGGATCTTCTTAAGGATGGCAATTTTGTACGATCGCACTTAGCATCTAAAGCAGGATTGCGATCGGCCTTCGGTTTCCCAATTCGTGCTAGCGGTCAAGTTGTAGGGGTAATGACTTTTTTCTGCCGGGAAAAACAGCCGTCGGATGAAGACTTACTGCAAATGATGGCGGCAATAGGTTCCCAATTAGGGCAGTTTGTCAAGCGCAAATATGCTGAGAAAGAATTGCAAGAAGCCGAAGCTTCCATCCGATTTTTGTACGAGCAAGAAAAACAGCAAAGTGAAAAATTGGCTCAGCAAAATGTAGCATTAGAACAGGCTAAATTAGAATTAGAATCTGCTAATCAGGCATTGCACAGACTCGCATCTGTGGACGGCTTGACTCAGATTGCTAACCGTCGCCGTTTTGACCAAGCATTGCAATCAGAATGGCAGCGCATGGGTAGAGAGAAAAAGCCCCTGTCTTTAATTTTGGTAGATTTAGATTTTTTTAAGCTTTACAACGATTGTTACGGGCATCAAGGAGGCGATGAATGTCTCAAAAAAGTTGCTGAAATTTTAGACAGAAACGCTCACCGGGGAGGTGATTTAGCGGCTCGCTACGGTGGGGAAGAATTTGCGGTAATTTTGTCCGGGACTGATGCCAGGGGAGCAATGCGGGTAGCTGAATCAATTCGCAGCGATTTGAAAGCTATGGCAATTCCTCATGAAGCTTCCAAGATAAGTGAGTCTGTGACAGCGAGTATGGGCGCAGCTAGTGCTGTGCCCGCTGCTGAATTATCTGTGGAGTGGTTGATTGGGGAGGCCGATCGCGCGCTGTATCGAGCTAAACTAGAAGGGCGCGATCGTATTGTTTGCGTAGATTCTCAAATACGATGCCAGGGCGAGAAAGGAGTTTTTTGTGATGATTGTGAGAGAAGCTAAAATCGCTGATGCACCTGCAATTGCACAGGTTAATGTAGATACTTGGCGGACAGCTTACCGAAACATCGTACCGGCAGATTACCTCGCCAAGCTGTCCTATGAAAAACGAGAAAACAATTGGCAAGAAATCCTGTCAAACGTCAAAAATACTGGCGATTATGTCTGCGTTGCTGAAAATGACTCGGGACAAATTGTAGGTTTTGCTGCGGGCGGCTGCGAGCGAACCGGCAAATATGTTTATCGAGGAGAATTATTTGCCATCTATATTTTGGAGGAATATCAGCGTCAAGGAATTGGGCGGCAACTCGTGCGCTCGGTTGCCAAAAAATTGGCAGAATTAAGTTTGAACTCGATGCTGGCTTGGGTACTGGGAGACAATTCTGCTTGCAGGTTTTATGAATTTTTAGGAGGCAAAAAAGTGGAAGAACAACAGACAAGCAGAGCTGGTGTTTTAGTCAAAGAAATTGCTTACGGGTGGACGGATATCGCAGTGCTGATCGACAAGACTGCATGAACTAAAAAGTGGAAGTTTTATCAATCATCGATCAAGCTTCCCCGCTTCATTTGTTCCCGTTCAATTGCCTCAAACAAAGCTCTGAAATTACCCGCCCCAAAACCTCCAGCTTGCACCAGTTTGTCATTAACTAAAGTAACTCGACGCTCAATAATCTCGAAAAAGAAAGTCGGTTCGGCAAAAATTGGCTGGGTAAAGATTTGCAGCAGCATCGCAGCGGGAGTATCTTCTTGCCAATCTGCCAAAACTTCGGAAGCTGCAATTGCTTGCCAATCTGCGGGCAAATAGTTTTGCCGCCGCCGCAATTGCGAGTAATATGTTGGAGGAACTGGCAAAAAAGGCAAACCGCGCGATCGCAAATCGGCAACAACCTGCACAATGCGATCCGTTTGCAAAGCCATGTGCTGAATTCCCGGCCCTCGATTTGCACTCAAAAACTCTTGAATTTGAGAATTAGATGATGCCGGTTCATTAATCGGGAATTGCACCCCACCTTCAGCGTGCACCATAACTTGGCTTCGCAAAGCAGACTTCTCAGTCTGAATCTCAAAATTTTGCTGCGGCTCAAAACCTAATATTTTTTGATACCAACTAACCGCACCTAACAAATCGCCAGATTCAACATTTAACACTACATGATCGATCAGAGTCAACAGTGGCGGGCCAGAAGAATCACGCAGCAGTGAATTCTCGCCAATTCGCTCAACAAGCGTGTGGCTTAAATCTCCCCAGCCAGCGATTTGTGCGAGTTTAAAACCGCCTCCTACCTTTAGATCTTCTTGAATCGGTTTCAGGATTTTAGCACCTGCCACCTGCGCTCTAGCGATCGCTAATTCGATATTTTTAACCCGAAAGCCCACATCGGCAATCCCCGGAGGATGAAACTCCAACCAAGTAGCAGCGGGACTAGCGGGTGTCAGAGGCGAAGATAAAACAAAACATATATTGCCACTGCTGACAACCTCAGTGCAAGTGTGGCTGTTGACATAACCTGTTATTGATTGAAAGCCTAAGTGGCTGACAAACCAGTCGCGGGATACTCGAGCATTTTTAACGTAAAACTGAATGCGGTCGAACTCCATAATCAATAATTGAAAATGGAACGTGAAAAGTTGAAAATCGGCTGATTTTCACGGTTAAATGGCAAGGGAGAGACTGAGAAATGGAGATTTTTCATTGTTTTTTTGTCTAATCGCTTAATAATAACCCAAAAATTGAATATCTTAGCTCCCTCTGAAGGCAGAAATACATCGGCACTTAAAAGAAAGGCGGTGTTTGGGATGACTTTGACAGTTGACAGTTGACAGTTGACAGTACGAGCGATCGCTTGCGATATTGTAGGGTGCGTCAGCGATTAGTCTAATTTTCAGGTGGGGAACCAGAAGTGACTGACGCACCCTACTACTTCATTCAGTTGACAGTTGACAGTTGACAGTTGACAGTTGACAGCCAGAGGGCAACCTCTACCTGAAAGTCTGAAGATTGGAGTAATGAATCCTCTGATTTTAATTTCTACGCCAAACAAGCGAGGCTTTCAACCAATTATTTCTGGTAAATCGTCTGTGGGATACTAGAAGGAATCAGCCATGAGATTTACTCCACAGATAAATCTGGAAGATTGAACTTTTTTCTAAAATCTGGGAAGTATCGAGTTGGGTAAATCAGTGCTATGAAAGCACCATACAAACTCATTTTTTGCGTGTGGAACACCAAACAAATTACTAAAAGAACAAATGACTTTCTGGCTGAATATTAATTTCTAGTGGCACAGCTTGCGGGTCAGAAGCAAGAGCAAACATAATTGCATTGGCAGCGGTTTCGGTACTCAGCATTTTTGACCTATCTACCTTCAAACTCACATTATCCCAAAACGGAGAATCCACCCCACCAAAATAGAATAGCGTAAACTTAATGCCGTAGCGTCGCAGTTCATCTGCCATGCACTTGCTAAAACCAACTACCCCAAACTTTGAAGCACAATAGGCCGTTCCCATCGCCATCGAATGCTTGCCCAAAATCCCGATGACATTGCAGATGTGACCGGATTTGCGGTCTTTCATCACATTTGCGGCTGCTTGAGATGTGTAAAAACTGCCTTTCAAGTTCAAGTCAAGCATTGCATCTAAATCAGCGGGTTCTAACTTGTTCCACTGCTTGAGAATTCCCGCACCGGCAGCGTTTACGAGGGCATCAATTTGCCCGAAATGCCCCGCAGCTTTCTGCATCAGCGTCTCAACTTGCGACAAATCGGTGATATCTGTCGGTACGCACAGTACCTCTGTTGTCGAAAGTTCGCTGGCTAAAGCGTCTAATTTAGTGCTGTCTCTGGCGGCGAGCACTAGCGTCGCACCCTCAGAGGCGAGTTTCCGGGCTACTGCTGAACCGATGCCGCCAGTCGCACCCACCACAACTACAACTTTGTCCTGCATATCCCTTTACATTTCTTTACGTCCAGATTGTATGATAACTCAAGTTATGGGGAATTGGTCATTGGTCATTGGTCATTGGTCATTGGTCATTGGTCATTGGTCATTGGTCATTGGTCATATCAAATCCGGTTAAATCGGAATCATACAATAGTGCGAGCGTCTCGCTCGCGATCCATGTCGCGAGCGAGACGCTCGCACTATATAATTCGGATGCAACCGGAAACGATATCATTGGTCATTGGGAATTGCGAGGGACAACGTTAGCGAAGTATAGCCTTTCTCAACTTTTGTGAAGTACTCACCCATTACCAATTTATAATTGCTGTTTGATAATTAATTTAGGGAAACCTGCCAACCTTTTTCGGTTTTTTTAAGTTCGAGAGAAGTGCAGGATTGTAAAAATTTAGGAAATTTTCGACCGAGATTAAACTCTTTAATTATTTGGGTGATTTGTTTGCCGTATTGTTTGTGAAATTCACTGCCAACATTGGAGAGAAATACAGAATTGTGAGGAGAGTTGTCGGTTAAGTCGCCAACTATTTTGACCAGAGCTTTTTCCAAATCTTCCAAGGAATTGATATCTGTCAAACTCGCTGATGCTGCTTGGTTGTGATTGAGATTTTCTTTGTTGAGTATTGGGGGTGGCGGCGACAATTTAACTTCAAAAAGAGTGACATAAGTTTGAGATGTTTCTGAGGGTTTGTGGACAACAAAATCTGTGGGATATTTGAGAAATATCTCCCTTGTTTTAGTACCTAAGGAATAATTTGCCAGAACTTGATTGAGGGCTAAACCGTAATTTTCCCTAAATAAAGCTGAAAGTGTAGAAATTTTTATCCACTGAGACGAGGTACGTTGTTGTTCTTTTTTAATTAATTCTTTTAGCTGAATAACTAATTGTTCTACAGGTGTAATTTCCGGTACTGTTACGAGGGAATAGGTTTCCACTTGTCCGGTTTTGCTGTTTAAAACTATGATTTTATCTATTTGCTTGCGGACTTGAAAGACGGTTAAGCCGTGGGCTTGCAGTGTGTTGCTGAGGTGGGTGAGGGCGCGATCGGACGAACAGACAAAAATCTCCTTGGCTGTGGGATAATGTACGAAAATTGAGGCGCCTACTGTTGCCATTTTCAAGTCGGCGCTGTCTTTGCCGGGGGGAACGTGAATCAGTTGATAGCCGCGCTGGTGAAATTCGGCATCTTTTTTGCCCATGCTGCGCCAGTTGGCAAAGGCTACTCTGATTTGGATGGGATAGTGAGAAATTCCTTCTAGGAATTTTTCGGTTTCGATGTTGAGTTGCAAGTTTTCGACATCTAGCAGCAAGATAGCAATGCCGACAGGAAGCGAATTTGTTTGGTGGGCGGTGGGAGTTGGAGGTTTTGCCGAAACTGAGTTTTGCGATCGGGCTGGTGGTGTTTGGGGTATGGCTAGCTGCTGAATTTTGGCAAATAATTTGCTGAATTGAGGTGAATTGATGAATTCGGGAACCAGCAGAATTTGGAGATATTTTTTTGCCGTCAGCAGCAGCAAATCTGTATCGCTGGCTACTTTGAAATTTTTGGTTAATTTTCCAATCAAAACTGACTGAAAAGCAGGTTTGGCCCAGGGGGTTTTCCTGTATTTTTCAGCTATCCATTCGGGATGCTTTTCCTGAATGGAGATTAGTGTTTGAGCGATATAACGACTGATGGCGCTGACTGCGACTGATTCTTGAGTCGCCAGCAAGGGAGTTCGATCGGGCATGGCCCTCTACAATGCGGAATGCTGTTTCAATTTATCACAATTCTAGTCTCTAGCTGGGAGTCGGACGATCGCCCGCCACATCAAACCGACGATAATTAACGCCAACCCTGTCAGCCAAATTTGCCTCTCCACCCAGAAGGCCAGAAACAAACACGCAGCCAAGCCCACCCAAGCCAACCATTGCGGGTAAAGCCTTTCGGCGGGGGAAAGTTGTAGGGCGGCTGCGTTGGTGATAGCGTAGTAGATCAAAACGCTAAAGGCACTGAACGACCAAGTGGTTTTGACATCACCGATGAGGATTAAAAGTGCGATCGAGATTTCGACAACCACGACAGCTACATAGGGAGTTGTCCCCGCAGGATTGAGACGCGCCAAAACTCTCGGCATATCCAACCGTCGCCCCATCGCCAGCCACACGCGCGACAAGCCTAAAATTAAGTTCAGCAAGACTCCCAACATGGCAGTAATGGCACCGACGGCTAGCAGTTGGGAAACTCCGGGAATTGGAAAACTGCGGGCGATGACTTCCAAGGGGGCAGCAGTGGTTGCTGATTGCAGGGACAATTTATCGGCTCCCCCCGCACCTGCAATAACTACCGCTACCGCCACGTAAAGCACCATTGTCAGCACCAAAGTGAAAATTATGGCTTTGGGAATGGTTTTGCTCGGTTCCCGCACTTCCTCGCTCATGGTGGCGATGCGGCCGTAACCAGTGTAGGCGACAAACATCAGGGCCGTGGCGTGGAGGATGGAGCCGATCGCGCGATCGTTCTGTAAGGTCGGCATTTCCCACCTGACCTCTGGCAAACCCGCAGCAATAAAGACAGTCAGAGATAAAAGTGTAACCGAGACTATGGCAGTATTCGCGATATTCGATCGCCTGATGCCGGTCAAGACAATTAAAGTTAGGGTGGCCAGGGCGATTAATGCCGTTAGGATGAGATAAGTGCGATCGGCTACACCAAGTGCACTTAAAAAATACCCCGCAAAACCCAAAGCAGCAGTAGCAGCCGAAGCCGTTTTAGCTACAAGAAACATCCAGCCCGCTGTAAAACCCAGCCAAGGATTGAGATATTTGTAACCATATTCATAAGTACCGCCGCTAACAGGATGATTTGCCGCTAATTGAGCGCTGTTAAGACCATTGCAAACAGCAACTAAAGCAGCAACAGTCACAGCCCAAATCACTCCGGGCCCAGCAATTTCCGCAGCAATTCCAATACTCACAAATACTCCCGTACCCACGATCGAGCCGAGGCCCATGAGAGTTGCACCGAAAACACCTAATTCTCGCTTTAACAAAGAAGGAGACATAATTACACCAGGGTTAGTTTAATACAAATATGTGGCTGGAGACACCATCCTGCTTATTGTTCAGGACTTTCCTGCGGGGTTCGGAAACCGGGTTTCTTTCTGGATAGCTCGTTACCAAACTTAATAGTTATCTGTAAGACTTACGAACAATTTGGGTGGCTGCAAAACTTTTTATCATCCTAACTGCTGGTATAAAATAGCTCAATGGCTGCCACGTTGTTATCGGGATTTCACTTGGATATTATGCAGGTAACCACAGTCGATCGTTCGTGGTGAACAAGATTATTTTGTAGTTACCGTTTAGAATATATAAGATGTCCGAGATATAACGGTTACAAGTATCATAATTTGTCAGGAACTCAGGGAGTCAACGCCACGCTCGCTTGTAAGAAATTGCAAGCTGTTCTGACGGGCCAAGCGTCTTAACTGACTACGTTATTTGAGTCACGACACCAAGCGAATGCTCTCGCTAGTTCCTTGCTCTGTCATCTGCAATTAAACAGTTTGAAAGTCGCGCTCAACAGTGTTGCAGGTCTCTCCAGCTCTCATAACATTGGGCGTTGCCTAACATTACCCGTAAGGGCTTGGAGACAACCATATCTCCGCAGAGGGGCAACCATACCCCTCTACCCCGTAAGGGGGATTCAAGGCGATTGAAATCGCTCTTGGAGTTTCCCACGAGCGGGCTGAAGCCACTGAGTTTCCCACTTACCGAGTGTTTTTATGAAACTGACGGATTTTTTTGAACGGACTTACGTGGTGAATTTGCCAGAGCGCCAGGATCGCCGCCGTGACATTAGCAAGGAACTTGCCAATGTGGGGATTTCCTTGGCACCGAACAGTGTTGAGATTTTCCCGGCGGTTCGTCCAGAGACGGCGGGTGAATTCCCTAGTATCGGAGCGTGGGGCTGCTTCCTGAGTCACTTGAGCATTTTGAAAAACGCCAGACAGCAAAACTTGTCCAACGTTTTGGTGATGGAAGATGATTTAGCAATTTCTCCAACCCTAATCGCTCAGCAATCGGCGTTAATCGAACAACTGCAAGGGCAGGATTGGGGGATGGTTTACTTGGGGCATTATTTGACGGATCGTAATTTACCCAAGGTAGATCCGAATGGGCGATCGCCCGAAGCAGCAGTGCTGTTAAAACCCTACTCTCTGGCGATTCAAACCACCCATTTCTATGCTGTAAATGGACAAATTCTCGATCGGCTGATAGCTTTTCTAGAACAAGTGCAACAGCGTCCCAAGGGACATCCCGATGGCGGGCCCATGCACGTAGACGGCGCCTATTCCACCTTCCGCGCCCAAAACCCAGATATCATGACGCTGATTGCAGAACCAAATTTAGGCTGGCAACGCAGTTCTCGCAGCGACATCAATGCGAGTGCTTGGTATGACTACGTACCCTTAGTCCGCGAGGTGGCAAATGTCGCGCGTGGCGCTAAGGTTTGGTTGTCCAACAAGTAAATCGAGGTTTGAAAATCTAATTAAATTGCTCGACCAAGCTGGCCATTGGTTACTGTTGTGTTGGAGTAGCGAGGAGAAGTGAGAGCTTCAATAACATCAATTGTAGCTATTTACAGCTAGTTGAATATCCGCACAAGTACCAAGAAACCTGTTGTTTTTCGGGAGTGCTTCCAGGATAGGGGTATACTGCATCTCAACTTTTGCAAAAAGTATTTTTTCTTTTAGTGTGAGTTCGCAAGTGCTTGCTAGATGATAAAAGTAAGCGAAAAATTGCGAACTCCCACTATTAAATGCAAAACTGAGATGCTCCAATTTAAGTATCAACCGAAGCGACCTTGAATGTAATCCCTCGTACTAGAATTACTGGCGGAAGTAAAAATCCGGCTTGTCGGCCCAAATTCCACCATGCGACCGATGCGACTTTCATCAGTATTAAAGAAAGCCGTATAATCAGAAACCCGAGCCGCCTGCTGCATATTGTGCGTTACAATCACCACAGTCAACTGTTCCCGCAGAGTTTGAAATAACTCCTCAATCTTCATAGTAGAAATCGGGTCGAGAGCAGAACAAGGCTCATCCATCAGCAAAATTTTCGGTTTAACAGCCAAAGCGCGAGCAATACAAAGTCGCTGTTGCTGTCCGCCCGAAATTCCCTGAGCCGACTTCTTCAAATTATCTTTCACCTCATCCCAAAGCGCCGCACTTTTCAGCGCAGATTCCACAATTTCGTCTAACTCTGCTTTGCTTTTGCGACCAAAAATACGCACGCCGTAAGCAATATTATCATAAATGCTCAGCGGAAAAGGATTTGGCCTTTGAAACACCATGCCAATTTGGCGGCGCAAACTATTAATATTTACCTTAGGACTGTAAATATCCTGTCCAAAAAACTCAACCCTGCCTTTGATTTGAACTTTTCCCTCCAATTCGCCGATGCGGTTGAGAGCTTTCAGAAAAGTTGATTTGCCACAACCTGAAGGGCCGATAATCGCCGTCACTTGCGGGTGAGGGATATTCATCGATAGATTTTCGAGAACTTTGTGAGTGCCGTAGTAAAAGCTCAAGTCCTGAACCCGCAATGCTGGCATAGCATTGGGATCGATTTCAGGAGTCGTATCTTCGAGGAATTGGTCGGTATATTTTTCAGCTTTTAAGTTACTTTTGGATTTCATTATTTGCAGTTTTTCTAGTGTGAACAGTAGATTTTTAGTAGATGCAGAATATGGCCTGATGGCTTTATTTAGTTAGACTTGGTACTTGCTAGCTATGCACTCATTATCCGAAGTCACGGATAGACAAAAAAATAGCTGTTTTTTGTCCTCTTTTTACCCTAAACAAAGCCCAAGAGCTTCCCTCTTTCCTCCTCCTTTGTCCTTCTTCCATCGGACTTCCATCCGTTACATCCGTTACATCCATTACATCCGTTACATTCCGTACATTGCTCGTTGCCGAACTTCCTTCCCCAATCTACCGATTTTGCAAGCGTTTGCGAGTGACGGCGCGGGAGGCTAAGCTGGTGAGCAAAACCATACCCAAAAGGACAGAAGCCGCAGTCCACGCCAATTCGTTCTGCTCCTTGTAAGGAGAGCTGGCGTAACTGTATATTAATACAGACATAGAAGGAGTTGGAGTTAGCAGTGTCTGGGGAATTTCTTGGATTTTTGAGATAGTTTCTGCGCCCATGGGGGACTGAACTATCTCGCCCAATTTCTCAACTAAAGGAGGCCAAAATTGGCTGGACAAGGCAGTTACAATTAGCGGTGCAGTTTCGCCGGCAGCGCGGGAAGATGCTAGTAAAATGCCTGTGGTAATAGTTGGGAGTGCTGAGGGAATAACAATCCGAAACATTGTTTGAAAGCGTCCGCCTCCCAAACCAGCAGAAGCGAGGCGGTAAGAAGCAGGGACTAATTTTAATGCTTGTTCTGTTGTCAGCGCTACAACCGGCAGCATGATAATCCCCAGCGCGAAACCGCCGGCAAATCCTGAGAATGACTTAGTTGTCACAACAATTAAAGCGTAAGCAAACACGCCGACAACAATTGACGGAACGCTACTCAGAATGACGGTTATAAAGCGGATAGTATTTGCTATACCTTTATTGTCTCTGCCAAACTCTGACAAAAATATTCCCGTCATGACGCCGATTGGCACGCTCAATAATGTGGCAATTCCCACCATTAAAGCTGTACCGAGAATCGCATTGGCAAAGCCGTTGGGCTGGTCTTCGACTCCGACGGGTGCGGGCAGAGACACTAGCACTTCCCAGCTTAAATGTGCCAGTCCTTCACCCAGAATTTTGTACAAAATAGCGAACAAAGGCAGCAGAGCCAGAGCTGTAAGAGAGAATGCAATAACTGTCATTCCCCGGCTGAAAAAATTTCGGCTCAGCGACAGGGGATTGTTAATTTCTGCATCTAGAATACTGTGGGATTTTTGTGCTTGAGTCATTGTTAATTCTTAGCTCCCTTAACGCCGATTAGCTGCACTAGCAATACTGCGACTGCGTTCACCAATAAGGTAATCACAAATAGAATTAGGGCTAAATACATTAAAGATCCGACGTGCAGTTCTTCTTGAGCTTCCCGAAATTGACTTGCTAAAACAGCGGGAATCGAGTAGGCAGGAGCTAATATAGATGGGTTGATTTGAATCGAGTTGCCGATTACCATTGTGACTGCCATTGTTTCGCCCAAGGCGCGTCCCAATGCCAAGATGGTCGCTCCGATAATTCCGGAACTTGCTGCTGGTAATAACAGCTTAAATATGGTTTCCCAGCGGGTAGCACCCAGTGACATTGAAGCACTTCGCAAATCTACGGGAACCGACAGCAAAACATCACGGCTGATGGCGGCGACTGTCGGCAAAATCATAATCGATAAAAGTATGCCGGCGGGCAGCATTCCCGGCCCAAAAGGTTCGCTGCTGAATAGGGGAAACCAACTAAAATTGTTGAACAGCGACTGCTGTAAAGGCAGCAGAAAGGGAATTAATACGAAGATGCCCCACAGGCCAACGATGACGCTGGGAATGGCTGAGATTAATTCAACCATGAATCCTAAGGGCGATCGCACCCAAGCAGGCAAAAAGTTCTCGCTGGTCACGATCGCGACTGACAGTCCTAGAGGAATTGCTATGATAATGGCGATCGCAGAACTAACTACTGTACCGTAAATAAACGGCAGAGCCCCAAACTGCAACTCACCGATATCCCATTTGGGAGTCCACAAAAAATCTAGTCCAAATTTGCTAATAGCCGGCCAAGCATCCTTAAAAATTATCTCGCTCATCCAGAAGAGCGTACCCGCCGTGGCTATAGCAAAAGCCCATACAAATCCTGTAAATCCCGACTCCAGCCACAAACCTTCACCCTTCGTATCAGTCAAGTCTACGTGGGTGGTGATTCCAGCAGACTTCCCAGTCGATTTTTTCAGTTTCTTTGAAGAATTGGTCATACCCAAGTTATGCCGTAAACAGAGAAATTTTTGATTGATGAAAGAGATAGCATAGTGCCTGCACATTAAATAAATGCAACGTATGAGTTTTGAGCCATACAATTAACTCAAAACTCATAACTCCCTGAAAATATTTTAATTAACCTTTAGCAACTACACTCTGATTCACTGTTTGAATCACCTTTTGAGCTGTAGCTTGCGGAATAGATGTAAACTCTAATCCTTTGTTGAGACCTTGACCTGTAGTCAGCACCCAATTAACCATCTTTTTAATAGCATCTGCTTTCGCAGCAGGATACTGTTTGTAGATTAACAACCAAGTCAAGCCAACAATCGGATATCCATCATTAGGATTTCCTTCAACCAATCGGAAGTCTGCTGGGAATGTTTCCCCTGCAAAAGCTTTTTCGGCTTCTGCCAAGTTAGCATCTACAAATCTGCCAGCTTTATTTTGAATAAATGCTGTTTGCAGATTGTTTTGTCGAGCAAAAGTATCTTGAACGTAGCCAATTGCACCGGGTGTTTGTTTCACCAAACCAGCTACACCGGGGTTTCCTTGGCCGCTGAGGGGGCTACCAGGCCAACTCGGTTGAGCTGCACCTTTGATGCTGCTGCCAATAGCCTGCAAGTGATTAGCAAAAATAAAGGTTGTACCGCTGCTGTCTGCCCGTACAACTACTCGAATTGCAGTATTTGGCAAATTTTTAGCTTGTCCGGCAATCCCTGCGATTTTCGCATCATTCCAGCGGGTAATTTTGCCTTCAAAGATGCCTTTCATGGCATCGGCACTCAGCTTGACATTGCTAACTCCGGGCAAGTTGTAGACAACTGCAACCGCGCCGCCGGCAGTCGGAACTGCGATGACGCCACGGCTTACCTGAGAGATTTGTGCAGAAGTCATCAGCGCGTCGCTGCCTGCGAAATCCACAGTACCTGCAATTAATGCTTTGATACCAGCGCCGGAACCTGTGCCTTCGTAGTTTACAGTAATTTGATTTGCACTTCTCATTTGAGAGAAGTAGCGATCGTACAAAGGTTTAGGAAAAGTGGCTCCCGAACCGTTTAATGTTACCGCAGCTACAGCGGAAGTAATCAAACTTAGCGAAAATGTTGCTACTGCTAGGGTAACGATAAAGCCACGTCGCCAGCCTTTAGTGAAGAAAACCATAACTCCTCGTCCTTAAATAATTCGATAGCAGACTTTGCAAATCTCCTCCATAGGATAGACTGAAATCCCCAAGTAAAAACAGCTAAAATAATAAGCTTTTTTTAAATTATGGTTAAAGTTGGGTTAAGCTTTTTGTCATTAAACAATGGCTTAATAGCAATAACAATCTTTTCTTAATCTTTGGTTAACATTAGTTTAAAAAAGTTAGGAAGTAGCGCTAGCGAAGCCATGGAAGAGGATCGCTCTTCGATCATCCTTATTGTTTTCTTAACCTTAGGTGTCGATCGCACTTCAATGTCACAAAATTTGAAATTTCGACCATCCCGGACGCAACTGGCATTCTGATACGGGTTAATTTTTAGGTACCTTGTTGCGATGAAAGTGATCTTTGATATAGAAGAGAGCGCTTAAGCGCAACTACATACCTTTGGAGAATTCCTGACGGGACAACTACACCGCCCGTACTTTCGGCGTATTTGCGACTCTATCCCAAACAGCCCGACGGCCATCATAATAAATAGATAACGTTAACAAATCTTAAAAAAATGGCTAGAGACTTGCGAGGCTTCCTCAAACTGCTAGAAGACAGAGGACAACTGCGCCGGATCAGCGCTTTAGTCGATTCCGACTTAGAAATTGCCGAAATTTCCAATCAAATGCTAGTCAAAGGCGGCCCCGGATTGCTGTTTGAGAACGTCAAAGGGGCAGAATTCCCCGTCGCCATTAACCTGTTGGGCACGGAAGAACGGGTTTGCTGGGCGATGAACATGGAAAAGCCGATCGAACTTGAAGAACTCGGCAAAAAATTAGGTATGCTACAACAGCCCAAACCGCCGAAAAAGATTTCCCAAGCTATAGAATTCGGGAAAGTTTTGTTCGACGTAGTGAAAGCCAAACCGGGCCGCGACTTCTTCCCAGCTTGCCAGCAAGTGGTATTTGAGGGAGAAGGCGTCGATTTGAACAAAATCCCGATGATTCGCCCCTATCCGGGAGATGCGGGCAAAATTATCACCCTCGGTTTGGTAATTACCAAGGATTGCGAAACCGGTACGCCGAATGTGGGCGTTTACCGATTGCAGTTGCAGTCAAAAAACACGATGACTGTACACTGGCTATCTGTGCGGGGAGGCGCGCGGCACTTGCGGAAAGCTGCACAAGCTGGTAAAAAGTTGGAAGTTGCGATCGCCCTGGGAGTTGACCCGCTAATCATTCTCGCCGCCGCCACACCGATTCCCGTAGATTTGTCGGAATGGTTGTTTGCCGGACTTTACGGCGGTTCCGGGGTAAGTTTAGCGAAGTGCAAAACCATAGATTTAGAAGTACCGGCGGACTCGGAAATCGTGTTAGAAGGAACGATTACCCCCGGTGAAGTATTACCCGACGGGCCTTTTGGCGATCACATGGGTTATTACGGCGGTGTCGAAGATTCGCCGCTGGTTCGCTTCAACTGCATGACGCACCGCAAAGATCCGATTTATTTAACCACATTTAGCGGGCGGCCGCCGAAAGAAGAGGCTATGATGGCGATCGCCCTAAATCGCATTTATACTCCTATATTGCGGCAGCAAGTATCGGAAATAGTCGATTTCTTCCTACCGATGGAAGCGCTGAGTTATAAAGCCGCAATTATCTCCATTGATAAAGCATATCCGGGTCAAGCCAGAAGGGCTGCTTTAGCATTTTGGAGTGCATTGCCACAATTTACTTACACCAAGTTTGTGATTGTTGTCGATAAAAGTATCAACATTCGCGACCCGCGTCAAGTAGTCTGGGCAATTAGTTCTAAAGTCGATCCGGTTAGAGATGTATTTATCTTGCCGAATACGCCGTTTGACACGTTAGATTTTGCCAGTGAAAAGCTTGGTTTGGGAGGCAGAATGGGGATTGATGCGACTACGAAAATGCCGCCGGAAACCGAGCACGAATGGGGAGAACCTTTGGAATCGGATCCGGATGTAGCGGCGATGGTTCAGCGGCGTTGGGCGGAGTACGGATTGGCCGATTTGAATTTGGGAGAAGTCGATCCGAATTTGTTTGGCTATGAGATGAAGTAGGGACTTAGGCAATGCCCATTAGTGTCAATTTAAGGTTGAACCTTGAGTATCTCTTGTTTGTATCAAAGTCTAGATCCCCCCTAGCCCCCCTTAATAAGGGGGGAACAAGAAAAATTCTCAAAGTCCCCCTTCTTAAGGGGGATTTAGGGGGATCTAGACTTAGTGTAAAAACGAGATTTGTCAAGGCTTTTAGGCTTAAATTGACACTAATAGGCATTTCCTTGTTGTCAATACCAAAGAAGAAGAGAGGAGGAAAGAATGACCCAAAATTTGGAACTTGAGCGCACAATTGCTGCTTGGTCATCTCTTGCTAAAACGGTTTTTGTCTCTTGCACGGAAGAAGAATACGAGCAGTTAGTCGAACTACTAGATCGTCTGATCGAGCGAGTGGGCGAGGATGAAAACCATCCCTTTACTTCGATGATAGACGTTATTAGTGTCTTAATCCAAAATTATGAAGCTGAACATATTCCTGAGTTAGATGAGGTTCCGTAACCTACTATTTCACATTGCGGGTTAGTAATCGAGAAACGGATTGAAGATTACCAGATTAGGTTAATATTAGGGAAGCGATCTTTTTACGTGATGCTATGTACGCCGTCAAAATTCAAAAAGTTGGAGAGTCTTTCGTAATAACTCTGCCAGAAGAAGTCTTGCAACAACTCAATGTCGGTGAAGGAGATAGTCTTTTCCTGACAGAAACTCCTGATGGAATTCAACTCACTACCTGCAATCCTGAATTTGATAAAGCAATGAAAGCTTATAGGAAAATCAGCGAAAAGTATAAAAATGCGCTGCGGGAACTTGCTAAATGAGCGAACCATTTTGGATGGTAGAAGAAATAGCAACAATTAGCGGGTTTTCATCAAGACTGGCAGGGTCGATCGCACTTTTGGCAATTCGTGCCGGGATTGAGGATTTTGGGGATTTTGAGAATTTGCGGAATTAAGTGCGATCGAGACTTATGCGCTGCGGCAGAGAAACCGGGTTTTTACCGAGTCTTCTCGCTGTCACGAAGTCTTATCGAAAAAACCCGGTTTCTGACTCCGGGTAGCGTCCCATTGACTTGTACAGCCCTGCCAGACTGTTCAAACTACTTGCCGTATCGGGATGGTCAGCTCCGAGCTGCTGGTAGATCGAGATCGCTCGCACTAACAAAGGTTCCGCCTCCGAGTAGCGTCTCATTGCACGGTATAGCTCTGCCAGATTGTGTAAACTCTGAGCAGCATGGGGATGGTCGGTTCCTAGCTGCTGCTCCCAGATGGCGAGCGATCGCACTAACAAGGGTTCCGCCTCCGCGTAGCGACCCATTGCATAATACAGACTTGCTAGATTGTTCAAACTCATAGCCGTGTGGGGATGCTCGGCTCCGAGCTGCTGCTCTATGATGGCGAGCGATCGCACCAATAAGGATTCCGCCTCTGAGTAGCGTCTCATTGCACGGTATAGCTCTGCCAGGTTGTTCAAACTCGTTGCCGTATCGGGATGGTCTGCTCCTCGCTGCTGCTCCCTGATGGCGAGCGATCGCACAAATAAGGGTTCTGCCTCCGCGTAGCGACCCATTGCATAATACAGCGCTGCCAGATTGTTCAAACTCATAGCCGTCTGGGGATGGTCAGCTCCGAGTTGTTGCTCCCAGATCGAGAGCGATCGCACTAACAAGGGTTCAGCCTCCGGGCAGCGTCCCATTACACGGTATAGGTCTGCCAGGTTGTTCAAACTCGTTGCCGTACCGGGATGGTCGGCTCCGCAACGTTGCTCTGTCATCTGGAGGCAAGCTTTGAACCACTTCTCTGCCTCTACCCAAAAACTCTGTCCCTGAGCAACCCACCCTAAGCTCGTGAAAGACCACACAGCATCACTATCTTTCAGTAAATGCGACCATTGCTCCGCCAACACTTCCAAATGTGGCAACACCTCCTTCACCCGTTCCTGCACCTCCAGCCTCACCGGATACGAAATCGTCTTTGCCACCGCTGTCAGCACTACCGCAAAACTTCTCCGCAAAATCTCAGCATCGCCGCGTCCCTGCAATTTCGCCGCAAAAAACTCCCGAATCAAAGCATGAAGTTGATAGCGTGGCTGCACCAGCCCAGATTGAGCCGGATCTGAAGTTTCATCCTCCACCAGCGACAGCAAACTCTGTTCCAGCAGTTCGTAATCTCGACAATCCTCCAATTCCTCGTCATCCCAATCCGGCAAACAGTCGGCTACCAACTCCCAAGGAATCGGAGCCAGAGCAAACACGCTCAGCAGACACCCCAGCGTCCGTGCGGGAGGTTTCAACTCCGCCCAACTCAACTCAAAGGCTGCCGCCACTCCGCGCCTAGCTGTCATCCCAGCTTCCGCCTCCTGCAATGCCCGCGCCTCCAATCGCTGACCCTGCAACCGTTGCAGCATTTCTGCTAAGGACAGCGCCCGCTTGCGCCGCAGATAGCGCCCCACCAGTTCGATGCCCAAAGGCAAATAATCCAACCACTGACAAAGCGCTTCAGCATCTTCAAGCTGGGCATCAATCCGTCCGAGTCCGTTTCCCGGCAAATCCCCAGCCGTCAGCCACAGCAAGTTTAGCGCCGCTTCTGGTTTCAACACCTTTAACGGCAAACACCCCACAGGCGGCGGCACAAATTGTCGCGCTGTCAGCAACACCTTAAAGCGGGGATTTCGAGGCAGCAACGGCTGCACCGCGCGGTAATCAATGACATCATCCAATACCAGCAGAGCATTCCCAGAGGTTTTTTTTGCCCACTCTTCGTAGCAAAACTGCAACCGTTCCTCCAGATTGTCGAGAGTATCCGGTGGCTGAATTCCCATTCGCAGTGCTTTTTGCAACACCTGCGGCGCTAAATCGATTTCCCGCACAAACAGCCACCAAATCCCCGCTGGATAAGTGTTAGATTCGCGGTGAAATGTTGCATATTGCCATGCCAATTCTGTCTTGCCGATGCCGCCCATTCCCGACGCAGCGGCAATGGCAACGCGGCTCCCATCCTGCAACAATCCGTGCAATTGCTGCATCTCTTCATCCCGCCCGACAAAGTTTTTTGAACCGAGTTCGGAGGGAATATCGTATAGTTGGTAAAAACTTGTGAAACCTGGATTCGGTGTTTTTCGCTCCAGGTCTAGGACTTTTTTGCTAATACTTTAGCCCATTCCCGAAACGTTGGAAAATGCTGCTGTAAAAAATTCTCTGTATCCAATTCTGCCTCGTAGGAAATTCCTACAAACGGCGGAATGCTTGAGATTACGCCTTTAAGTTTCGCGGCTGCTGTCGGTCCCGGTTCGTTCAGCTTGTCCCGAATCTGCTGCAAAATCTGAAGCACTTCATCGGAATACTGTCGCTGCACTTCAATTTGCCCAACTTCTTCGACAATCTCGGCAACAATAATCTCAGCTTCCGGTTCGGGAATTTCCACTGTTTTCGTTTGCCTAGCCAGAACCTGCCAATACTCCTCTTCCTGTTCCTGAATTTCCTTGCGTAGCTCTCGAATTTGCTGTTTAATTCGGATCTTTTCTTCTTGCGGTGCTAAATTTAGAGCCTTCTGCTTGCCGCCTAATTGCTCTTGCAGCAATTCCAAACTTTCTTGTATATCAGACAGACGATTAATTGGCATCGATCTAACTCCGGCAGACTGAACAACTCCTGACTCTAGTCTACAACCGGAAAATTCAAATATCCGCATTAATGCGATCGAGATTTACGCACTCCGACAAAGAAACCGGGTTTTTACCGAGTCTTGGCGCTGTCACGAAGTCTTATCGAAAAAACCCGGTTTCTGGGCCAGGGTCGAATCTTAACCCGCGAAGGCGGGTTTTGTTTGTGTAGACGCGGTTTCAACCGCCGTGTCTTTCTGACAAATCAGTCTATTGTTCCACAATCTCAACCAAATTGTCGCAAATTCAAACGCACGAGCCATCTTGTGCAAAGCTGTATAATCTACAATTACCATACCCAGAGAATTCCCAGGTAAAAAGTCAGTATTTGAGATTACTGAACTTAGATGCACACAGCCATTCACTTATCAATAAGTTCCCAAAGCCGCGTATCGTAAGTCACATCTGAATTAAGAAAAACAGGCTTTAACTTGTATTTGTATTCTTTTTTAAGCCTGTCTTGGAGTTTCTCACTCGGAAGAAAAGCAAACAAATTGCTGTAATTTTTAGGACGCTGAGCAAGCTTAAATTGATCTCCCCACAGAATTTTCACTTTCGGATCGAGCCGACGGCTCAAAGGAAGGAGTTCACCGAGCACAGTATCAGTAATCAACAATGGAGAATTAGCTTGATTTACGATGCGTGCTATAGGAATAGTGAATTTGCCTTGATCCAGACCTTTATTCCACCAAATTTCTGCTTGAGAACTCAGGGTGCAAGAGAGGACTCCAGCCGAAAACACTCCTATTGCAGCCAACTGCCAAAACTTATGCCGCCAGGTATTAACAGTAGAAGAAGTAATTTTCGCGGTCAGCAAATAAGCCACAGCCAACTGCAAACCCAGATAAGTAGGCATTAGATATCGAGCGTAGCCTGAGAGCCGCCGCCCACCTAAAATTAAATCTCCCATCATCAGAGGTACGGATGTAAAAATAATCAAAGTCAAGATGAAAGCGTAAATCGGTTGGGAACTGTGGCGGCAGAGAAAATAAATCGAATATGCTACTAAAAGTAATAAAAATACAATCACAGGAATCACAGGCAGCATCTTTTTGAATGAGCTCATCGCATCAATATTTATATCAAAAAAAATCCTGCTACTATTCCCAACCCACCTTGCTATTAAAGATGTCAACGGTATTTTAGGTTCTGGTTGCAGTAGGCTTGAATTAGCGTGCAGAGGTCGGCAATAAATGATGGTTAAATACCAGATTAAACCTGCGATTAGCGTGACTGCAAAGGCGATAGCATAAGAAAAAATGGTTTTACTCAAGCGCACTTTTTCAATTATAAGTAGATAGATTCCATGTGCTATCAAAACCAGGAAACCATAAAGATGAGTGTAAACACTTACTACTGTAATTGCTGTATAAATTCCCCATTGCAGGTTAGTTTTAAGTCGCATAGCCCGCAGCAAAACTGCACTAGATAGCAAAGTTAATACAGTCAACAAAGAATAGGGTCGTGCTTCCTGAGCGTACAGCACGTGGATGGGCGAAACCGATATCAATGCCATTGCTACCCATCCCACCATCGGAGACTCAAACAATTCCAGGCATAGCCAATAAGCGCAAGGAAATAGTAGTAAACTGATCGCAGCAGGCAAGCTTCTCATAGCTGTAACGCTAGTTCCAAACAATTTAGCCCAAAATCGCGCAATCAGAAAATAGAGTGGTGGCAATTGACCTTCTTCTGCTGCTAAACCCTTAATAGTATCGATTTCGTTATTTTTATTATTAATGCTCTGATATTTCAGTAAATCTTGGCTAGTGACTGGTGGCCCATTGAATACTTGCTCCTGAACAGATTTCGCTGAGTAGCCAGACACTCGCAAGGAAGTGTAAGTTTCATCAAACCAGTAGAATTTGCGATCGATATTGACAGATCTAAAAAATATGCCCATCACCAACAGCACAAAAAGTAAAAACCGCAGCCCAGTTACAGGTAGTCGCCAATTATTACGATTCATTAAGTCTCTCCTCGAACAGGACTTAGGCACACCCCCTAGATATAGGGTGAAATAAGGGGCAATCCGCTGTCGTTGACTTACACCTGGCTATGGTGCGTAAGTGCTACTGGAAGCTATTCGCGCATTATTGCATTATCCTAGTCTGCAATAAAAAATCATGCAACCTCTATTGACTGGAGATGCTATGCCAATTGCAAAAAATATTTACATAAGTCAGGAAGCTAGTCGCCCAAAAGCTGAATGAGATAGAGAAAAATTAAAAATTAAAGAGTTAACCGAAAAAGTTTTGGTTAAAAAGAGGGAAAATGTGTTTATTCTGAATAAAACAATATCAATATAGTTGAAGGATCGGAGATTGAACAGTTATAGTCTTTCTCAGATAAGTGAGGTACGTTGTTGGGCTTGGGCTCTCTTATATTTATAAGATAGTAAGCCAGGTCGCATCAAAAACTCCATTTACAGTCATACCTCATCTCTTTGATAAATGCTATATCTTCAGCAAATTATATAACTTGCAACGGAATTAATTCCACGTTGCCAGCTAAAAATCAGTTTACTGTTCTAATATCTCAACCAAATCCTCGATCGCAATATCAAACGCACGAGCCAATTTGTTCAGAGCCGTATAATCTACAGTTGCCAACTTGGGAGAATGGGCATAACTTCTAACCGTACTGTAAGGAATGCCCGATCGCTCAGAAACTTCTTTCAACGTCCAACCCTTCTCTTGGGCTAGTTCTCGAACCCGCAATCGAATTAGACCCATCTTGCACTTGACAAATCAGTTTACCGTTCCAAAACCTCAACCAAGTCTTCCACCATCACATCGAAGACTTCAGCAAGTTTCTGCAAAGCTGTGTAGTTCACCGTTGCCATTTTGGGAGCTTGGGCGTATTTTTTAACCGTGCTTTAGGGAATTCCCGTTCTGTCAGAAACTTCTTTCAGCGTCCAACCCTTCTCCTGGGCGAATTCTCGAACTCGCAACCGAATTAACCCCATTTTTTCCGCTGACAAATCAGTTTAATATTCCAAAATCTCAACTAAATCCTCGATCGGAATCTCAAACGCACGGATCAATCTGTCCAATGCTGTGTAGTCTACAGTTGCCATGCCTGGAGAACTCGCATAGGTGGCGATTGTAGTGTAAGGAATACCCGTTCTGTTGGAGACTTCCCTGAGAGTCCAACCCCTTTCTTGAGCAAGTTCTCGAACTCGCAGTCTAATTCGTCCCATTCGGCCCTTGACAATTACGAGTTGTCGTAATTCAATAGAGATACAGTTAATAGCGATCGCCCCGTGACCTGAGAAATCTAGAGCGATCGCCTTTCATTCACCACCCACCAAAGTGGGCAGAACACATCTATGATACCAAAACAATCGACATATCGCGATCGACTTCAACCTTGGTGCATAATTCGCCACCTCCCCAAGTGTCAGCGGTTAACAGTCGCCCGTTTCGCCCGCCGCCCCGATGCGGAATCTTACCTAAACGCACTGCGCCGCTTAATGCCCGCCGTCCCACATACAATTGTGTTCGTGAATGCGCTGTCGGCAAATGAAACCAGCGTGCCAATTCCGATGCAATTGTCGTCGATCCAACGTTAGGGCGATCGAACTGATATTTTGCATTTGTTGCGAGATTATGGCAGGGGTTTAAACCCCTGCCTCATAGCGAAAGTCCACGCTTTGTGGACTGAAGAAAGGATTGAAACAAAGATTAATTGATCGCCTTTTTCAGTCGTCTTTAGACGACTTTAGCTATGAGACGGGGGTTTAAACCATCGACGGACTGTTGGAATAAGTGCAAAATGTGCGATCGATTAATCTTTTACAGCATTCGCGCCCCAAAAAAGCTTGCTAAACTATAAATAGACTTAAGTCAAGGAGTCAAATCAATGCCATCTCCCTTTCCCGGTATGGATCCGTATTTAGAGCATCCAGAACTCTGGCCTGCCCTACACCACTTATTAATTAGTGAAATTTTTAGATTTTTGTCTCCCCAACTACGTCCTAAGTATTTAGTTTCCTTGGAAGTGAGAATCTATGAAACCGCTGACGATAATTTATCAATTGGTATTCCTGACGTAAACGTAATTCAACCACAAACTGCCACTGAATTAATAACGTCAAACGTAGCCGTTGCAGAGCCACCAACACAACCCTTAACAGTAAATATTCCCATGCCCTACGAGGTTCGGGAAGGCTATTTAGAAATTAGAGAAAGGGGAAACGAAGAATTAATTACAGTGATTGAAATCCTCTCTCCTAGCAATAAGCGCACAGGCAAAGGACGACAAATGTATGAGGAAAAGCGAGAAGAAATTTTGGGCAGCCGCACTCATTTGATTGAAATAGATTTATTGCGGCGCGGTCGAAAAATGCCAGTTATTGGCAATAATTTTGAAAGTCACTATAGCGTTTTGGTGTGTCGGGGAAATCGCCGCCCCAGAGCAGATTTGTACGCTTTTAACGTCCACAACCCGATGCCAGCTTTTCCTTTGCCACTGCGATCGGGTGATATCGAACCTATAATCAATTTGCAGGAATTATTCACTCAAATTTACGACATCGCAAGTTACGACCTCAAGATTGATTATCGTAACTGGGAAGTCATACCAGCGCTGTCAGAGGCGGATACAATTTGGGCAGATGCTTGGTTGCGCGATCGAGGATTGCGGTAAACACCTGTTCGATCGTTCGGACTTCAGTCCTCTTTTTAGGTATGAATTAAGATAGGACTAAAGTCCTTACTACAAACTCGATCGAATAGCTAAACATCTTGGCTTTGCATCAACCGCTGCTTCAAACGCGCCGGATCTCCCCGATCGACAACCTGGCCCTTTTCCAACAAAAAAGCCCCATCACAATAATTCAACTCATCCAAACGGTGAGTCACCCACAAAGCCGTAATCCCACGATTTTTCACCAACCGCTGCACCGCCGCCACCAAATCCAACTGAGAATCAGGATCTAACAAAGCCGTAGGTTCATCCAACAGCAAAATTTCGCAATGACGGGCGATCGCCCCAGCCAAAGCAATCCGCTGCTTCTGGCCCCCACTCAAAGCATAAATCGGCCGCCGTTGTAAATCCAGCAAATTCACCGCCTCCAAAGCCTCAGCCACTCTCTGGCGCACCTGAAGATTAGAAAGCCTTTCCTCAACCAAACCAAAAGCCACATCCGCACCCACCGTCGGCATTACCAACTGGTGATCTGGGTTTTGGAATACAAAACCCACGCGCCCGCCCAGATCGATTTCACCCGATTGGGGGTGCAGCAGCCCAGCCATCAGCCTCAGCAGCGTAGATTTGCCGCTACCGTTAGTACCCAAAAGCATCCAAAACTCACCCTTGGGTACATCCAGAGAGCAACCTTGCAAAACTCGATCGCCCGACGGCCAGCAAAAACCCAAATCCCGCACCGCAACCGCTGACTGGCCCATATCGGCGCCCACACCCCCAGCCCTCATTCTGCCAAAGTCATCGAAACGAAACCCGGTGCCCTACCTGTAGAAGCACTTCCCGATTTCTGAGAAATCACCACCCCAGAAATCTCGCTGCTGAGAACAGCTACCTTTTTCTCAGTATTTTTCTCACAAGTAAGTTCCAAAATTTGCGGTTGGGAGTTACGCATTGCCTCTAAAACCTGCTGGTAAACAGCCTCAGCGTCCTCCACCGATTTCCGCTGCACCGACAAGGAGACGGGCGTGTTCTTCACAATCATGTCAATGCTGAACATATAGTCTTAAAAACCTAAGTTTGGAACTCTACCATCAGTATATATATAGGACAGGACTTAGGACAGGACTTACGCATCAAGACTCAAAAAACCCGGTTTTTTACTTTTCCGACGGGCTGTAACAAAGTATTGTGGTAAAAAACATCGCTTTCTGTAAGGGCGCCGCCCCCCTGCCGGCAAGGATTTCGGGTTTATTCGAGAACTTAGAGGACTTCCGGAACCAGTCAATCTCCCGAACTTCTTGAAGAAATGCTTGCCATTGTAAAGAATTACCCCTATAATCTTAAATACGGTAAAGAAAAGTAAACTCTGTTCATAATTCAACCCATTTTCTGTTAAGCAGATCAACATTTGGGCAATAATGACTAGAGACAAATCCGTCGTAATTATATCTATTTGGAGATTAGCGTAATGACAATCGCAGTCGGACGCGCCGAGAACGAAAGAGGCATCTTTGATGTACTCGACGACTGGCTCAAGCGCGATCGCTTCGTCTTCGTAGGCTGGTCTGGCATCCTGCTATTCCCCTGCGCTTAC